>JACDHQ010000556.1 GCA_013820975.1 Gemmatimonadaceae bacterium | reverse complement strand
CATCATCACCGCGACGACGGCGAAGGCGTTGACCTCGAGCTCGTACTGGATGGCGATCGGGATGCCGATGCCGAGGAGGCGCAGCATTGGCCGGACGGTGAGCGTCTCGGGCAGCCAGGGGCGCAGGCAGGGCCGGATCTCGGGCCATGCAATCGCGAGGAGCGTCGCGAGCATCACCCATCGGCTGATCGAGCTTGCCCAGCCCGAGCCTTCGGGCCCCCATCCCAGTTTGGTCACGAACCACCAGGTGATCGCCACGTTGGCGGCGTTGGCGGCGAGGATCGCGACGACGAGGGGGGCGACCCGGTGCCGCGCCTGCAGCATGATGCGCACGACGATGAAGCAGTAGAGCGGCAGGACGCCGGCGATCGACGCGCGCGCGTAGCGCGCCGCATCGGGGATGACTTCGGCGGGCTGGCGGAGGAAGCGCAGGACCTGCTCGCCGGGCACGAGGAGGAGGCCCGTGATGGCCGCGAGGACGAGGGCGAGGATGAATCCGCGCTGCACGGCGCGCGCGATCGACGGCTCGTCGCGCGCGCCGACGGCCTGGGTGATGAGCGGGTCGAGGGCGAAGAGGATGCCGATCCCGAGGATGACGGTCACCCAGAAGTAGGTGTGCCCGATCGCCACCGATGCCACGGCCTGCCCCGACACGCGTCCCATGAACATGGTGTCGACGGTGCCCATCGCCATCAGGCCGACCTCGACGGCGATGACGGGGATGGCGAGGGTGAGCGTCGAGCGCAGCTCGGCGGCGGTGGTGAGGGAGGCGGCGCGCATACCGGCAAAGTTATCGAGCCCCGTACCAGCGGGGCATCTCGCGCCGGTTCGGTGAGGGGCATCTCGCGCCGGCGGCTGGGAAGCGTCGCGCGCGGATCGGTGAGGGGCATTCCGCGCCGGCGGCTGGGTCGCTTACACGCGTCGAGACGATCGGTGAGGGGCATTCCGCGCCGGCGGCTGGGTCGCTTACACGCGTCGAGCCGATCGCGGCTTTGCCGCTCAGTCTCGTCGCTACGCGGCGGGCCGCCTCCGCGGAACGCCCCTCACCTCCCACCAAGGGGGCGATGAGAACTGCGGACGCAGATCATGACGCGCACTTCGCGTCACGGGCGCGACTCCGCGGGCGTCTTCGCTGGTCCCAACCAACTGTGGCCGATGACGAGACCGAAGAAGACGCCCACGCAAGCGAGGATCACGAGGTCGGTACGGTTTCGTATCAGCGGATCGCCGATGGCGAACGGGCTGACGACTGCGAGGGCGGAGAGGCAGGCGAGCGTGAAGGCGATGCCCGACAGGTAGTCGCCGGGTCTTCCGAGCCGCTCGAGGGACGGGCGCGTGAGCGCGTAGGCGAGCCCGCCGGCTGCGCCGGCGCCGGCGGCCAGCGCTAACGTGAGGGTTGCGAGCCCGATCTGCGACGGGTCACGGACGAGCCGCGGCAGGTCGGAGATCATCTCGCCATCGGCAATCGCTGCGAGGACGATGGCGCCGATCGCCGCGGGACGCGCCCACCTCGGCAGCTCGTCGAACGTGTCGATGATGCTCACGATGCCACTCCGGGGCATCGGTGGGAGGGGGCCGAGTCGGCGGTCGGCGTACGCCTCTCGCTTGTGACAGGCCGCGCACGTGGCGACGTGGGGCTCGGGGTCCGGAAGGTCCTCGGGAGTCTCCGTCGCGTCGAACTGCTCGTCGCAGGCGATCATCCACGCGCACGCGGGGAGTCCGCTCGCCTCGAGCACCTTCGCGCGCTCCTCGGCGGCAACGTACCAGCACAGGAGCGCCGCCTTCTGCTTCGGGACGGCGCGCGCACCGGTGCTCCAGGCGGCGAGCGTGCCGGTGGAGACGCCGAGGATGACGGCGAGGTCGGCGTCCGATGCGGTGTAGCGTGCCCGGGTGGCGGCGAAGTCGGCTGCGGTCATGGTCGTGGAGGCGATGTGTGTGGCTTACGTCCATGCAGCGAACAGACGATCGTTACACGATTCCGTTAGGCATTCTGGTGCCGACGAACGCTATATATAGTAGGAGGGGCATGTGCCGGTTTCCGAGGGACGCAAGGCTTCTCGATTCGGCCGAACGCAACGTCCACCGGTGCGATGTGCGAGCAAACCAGTGACGGGCGCGGTCACCGCCTCGCCGGCCGCATGCACCGCCCGGCCGAATGCGCGCACCGGCGCAGCGGACGCGTTCAACGGCCTGCCGCGCGAGACGAACGGCCGAACGATGGGCTCCACCATCGTTCCGGACGCGCTGACCTGAAGGGCGGGCGCGCACACCACGCCGCCGGATGCGCGGCACGCTGCGCCGGTTTCGTGCACACAGTGTGCGGACGTGCGCAACACGGGTGCGGGCGCGCGATCCGCTCCGCCGGTCGCGATGACCACGCGGCCGAGCACGTGAGCAGCACGGGCGGGCGCGATCACCGGGCCGCCGGACGCGATCACAGCGAGTGCGGGCGGGATCACAG
>JACDHQ010000555.1 GCA_013820975.1 Gemmatimonadaceae bacterium | reverse complement strand
CTATTGGGGCACGCGGCCGTTGAGCAGGTGCCAGTCCTGGGACGTGGCGGGCGCGACTGCGAGGACGTAGGCGGCGAGGGTGACGCCGGAGAGCGCGAGAGCGTCCGCAAGGTAGGACGTGGCGATCGAGACGGCTCCGCGCTCGCGGACGGGCCGCGTGATCATGACGACCGTGCCGTCGGGCCGCACGACGCCGAGTGGGCCCGCGATAAGGACGCCGAGTGCGTCGTGATACGCCTCCACGCCGTCGTAGCCCCCGGCGATCTTGACCCACAACGGGTAGCTGGGCGGATGGACGACGAGCAGGTCGGCACAGCCGGCCGCGATGCCGGGCGGTGGATCGGTTAGCAGGGTGCGGGCGTCGGCCCGGTGCACGAACGGTGCTCCCGGTTCGAGGTCGCCGGACCGGGAGTGGACGCCGTGGCGTCGTGCGACGCGCGCGATGGTGCCTTGGCCGGCGGTGACGTCGACGAGCTCCCCGCCGTTCGGGAGGGTGCGCGCGAGGAGCGCCTCCTCCACAAGCTCGGCGAGCGGTTCTTCCTCGGCCCGCGCTCGCGCGGGCGGGTCGAAGCTCCAGATGTCGCCGCGCATGCCTCTCGGAACCGTCCCTGGGGAGATCGCGGGGAGCCAGCCGCGCGTGTCGGCGCGGGCGTCCGCGGTCGTGGCATGCCCCTGGGTCTTGGCGGCCTCGGCGCGCGCGCGGCGGTCGGCCTGGGCGGGCGGCTCCTGCCCAATCAAGCCGTCACGGCGCGAACGCACGCGTCGACTATGGAGCGCTTGACGGCATCGAATCGTGGACCTCGGATTGCGGTGCCTTCCTCCAGATACAGACCTCGGTTGATCTCGATCATTGCGGAGTGGACGTGCGGTTCGCTTCGCCAGTGCGTCATCGGCACGAGTGCTCCCGCGAAGGGCGTGTCGATCGCGACGGTGAATCCGGCGACCCGGAAGGCTGCGACGAAGGCTTCTCGAAGGTGCTCGGGTGTGTGGAAGGCGTCGGTGCCTAGACAGATGTCGGGCCGCGGGACCTCCTGGACGCTCTCGTACGGGAGCGGAATGCCCGGGAAGCTGTGACAGTCGAGGATGAGGCATCGGCCGTGCAGCGTGAGGGCGTGCTGCACCGCAGCCTCGAGGAGAAAATGGTGGGGCCGGTAGTACGTGTCGATGAGGTGCGTACGCTCGCCGGCGGTCGTGCTGCGCCGGAGCGCGGCGCCGTGCGCGGTCCGCGTGTAGATCGCGCCCATGCCGCGAGCGGCCATCGGTTCGTGCTCGTCGTCGAGGAAGCGCTCGACGTCGACGATGAGCCGGCTCACGTCGGCGCGCAGGGTCCTATCGGGTGGCACCAGGTTCGAGAAGATGTCCGCGACATGATGATCGGTCATCGCGACGAGTTCGGCCTCGAGATGCGCGTCATCGAGGACGAACTGGTCGCGGATTCCTGGCGGCACCCGCCGCGAGTCGTGGGGGACGTGGACGATGACCCACTGTGGTACGGCGTCGATCACGCGTGGCTTCTGGCGTTGGATGTGACGATCAAATCGACGCGTCCGCCCCGCGCCGCAACTCGGCACCCGCTCGGTACTCTGCCGCGAGCCCGTCGTACGCGCGATCGATCGCAGCATCCTGAACAGCGCCGTACGCCAGGCCGGCCCGGTACCCGAGGTTGTTCCACGTGAGCTGCTGGAGGGCTCGCGTCGAGTAGCGGCCACCATCGACCGCGTGCCGCCAGCCGGTCATGAACTGCCTTCGCCGCGGCTCGTCCGGGTCGCGACGATCGTCCCGCCGGTAGCGCAGGCTCGTCAGGAAGGCGCTCACGTCGAAGTTGCCGGCCGCGCTCTCTATTGGTGCAGGGGCAGCGGCTACCGTCGGGTTCTCGTGGCGGACCGCGGGCGGCGGGACCTCCACGACCGTCGACGGAGCGGGCGGCGAGGTGAGCGGCGCGGGCACTCCGAACGTGACCCGCAGCGGCGCGTGGTCGCTGAGCTGGAGGGCGCGAATCTCGTCGAGATCGGCGTAGACGGCTTCGAGAGGGCTGAGCTCGGGTGACGCGAAGACGTGATCGTACCGTCGGCCGGTGCCGTTTCGCGCCCGCCACGACTCGGCGCGCGCTGCGGCGCCATGAAGCAGCCGATAGACGTCGGGGAGCATGCCGCCGCCGGCGTGCTCGATGACGTCGCGTTCGGCCCGCTGCTGATGGACGCTCCCCCAGTACTGAACGCTTCCGGACGCTTCGCTCTTGGGCGTGTTGAAGTCGCCGCACACGATGCGTGGGAGGACCGAGGGCTGCGAGAGGTAGCGGCTCAGGCCCTCGAACGTCTTGACCTTGGTGTCGACGCCACTCGACGTCGCGGCGGGAACGTGGACGTTGAGGAGTTCGACGGCGCCCGCTGGTGCGTGCACCACGACCATGAGGATCCGCTCGCGGTACGGGATGTCGAGCGTGGCGGCGTCGAGCCGGTCG
>JACDHQ010000554.1 GCA_013820975.1 Gemmatimonadaceae bacterium | reverse complement strand
GCCGCCGCGGCACAGGCACTCCGCGAGTCAGGTCACCAGATCCATCTCGGCGTGCTCGGTCTCGGGCCGCTGCACGACCGCACATCGTGGGTAGCGAGCTCCACTCGACTCCCCGATCCGCTCTCTGCCAACGTCAGGATAATCCGATGAATCCGATCTCTTCGAATCCGTCTCTCGGCGGCGATGCCGCGCGCCCGCTCTTCGCCGAGGCCGTGCTGCCCGGCCACCCGGACAAGCTCGCCGACCAGATCGCCGATGCCGTGCTCGACGTCGCGCTTCACAACGACGACCGGGCGATCGTGCAGATCGAGGTCGCGGTGGATCGTGACGTGTGCTTCGTCGACGGCCGCTGCTCCACCGCCGGCGCCGCACTGCCCCGCGACCTGATGGAGGAGACGATCCGCGCCGTCTACGGCCGCGCGGGGTTCGGCGAGCCCTTTCCGGCGGTGGGCGATGGCTCCGACTACCAGTGCCCGCGCGGCGCGGACGTCGAGCTGCAGCTCCGCGCGATCATCGAGCAGGCGGACCCGGATGAGAGCGCCGAACGGCAATACGCGGACGACCAGGCGATTCACGTCGGCTACGCGGTAGCCACGCCAGAGACCCGCTTTCTCCCGCTGGAGCAGCATCTGTCGATGGTGCTTCGCGACCGCCTGTGGGAGCTGTGCGCCACCCGCAGGGAACTCGGCGCCGGACCTGACGGGAAGCTGCTCGTGACGCTGGTGCCGACGCCGGGACCGAACGGCCGCACCCGCTACGAGCTGCGCGATCTCATCGTGAGCCTGCAGCACCTCACCGATGCCCCGCTGATCGCGCTGGAGCGCGAGGTACGGGAAGCGCTGCTCGTCGAGGTGGAGCGTCAGGCGGCTCTACTCGACGAGCTGGTGGTCACTCGCGAGACCAGGCTCTCGCTGCGCCTGAACCGGAGCGGCGTCTTCGTGGCGGGCGGCCCCATGAACGACAACGGGCAGACGGGTCGGAAGCTGATCTGTGACTTCTACGGCCCGCGAGTGCCGATCGGCGGCGGCGCGCTGTCGGGCAAGGACCCGTGGCGGCTGGACCGGGTCGGCGCCTTCCGCGCGCGGCAGATCGCGCTGGCGATCGTCGATACCGGCTTCGTGCGCGACGCGCTCGTCACCTTCGCCTGGGCCCCGCGCGACCAGCGGCCGAGCCACGTGTCCATCCTCGTGGACGGTCGGAGCCTGGACGCGGCAGACGTCGCGCGATGGACACGCCGGTACGATCCGTCGCTCGCGGCCAGCTGGGAGGAGCTCGGGCTGGCGGGGGTGAACTACGAGAACTGCGCCCGCATGGGGCATTTCGGTCGGGAGACGCCGTGGGAGCGGCTCCCGGGCGCTGCCGCCCGTCGCGCGGACGGAACACCTGCGCCGTTCCCGGATGGCTATTCCGATGGTCACGGTGATCGATTTCACCCACTTCGCCAACGAAAAGTCGCTGTGGCAGTGGCGGGAGAATGATCCGAACGAGCTGACCGGCTTCGTTTCCGCCTGCTTCGATCAGTACGCGTACCTGGACCGCTTCTACGATCGGCAGATCGTCCGGCAGTCTCGCCGTGCAGCACCTGGAACGACCTGGGGCCACGCCTACGACCCGCTGGCTGACGTCGTCGAGTTCGGTCCTCTGCGTTCCTCTATCACCCTCTACGGTGATTATCGTTCACCCTCTAAAATATCAGCCGTTGGACGCCATTTATCGGACGGCTGAACCGCAGAGGGCGCGGAGGGACGCAGAGGACTAACGCGGGTCATGGGGCGTGCCCTCGAGACGCCTCATCCGACCTGCTTGTGACCTCCTGCCCCTGCTCCTATCGTTAAGACCGCAGGCCCCCCAAGAGTTGCCTCCGGGGAATCTGCGCGCCGGCTGGCCGTCGGAGCGCCTGCGAGTTTCAAACTGCAGCTGAGAACCGTCACCTCGCCGCCGCTCACCGGGCGGGAGCAGGGAGCCGCCGCGCATCTCCGCGCTACGGTCGTTTCGAACGCTCGACCATCGAGAACCAGAACATGCAACGATTCCACACTTCCCTCCTGCTCCTCGGCCTCTCCGTGCTCACCCTCGGCGCCTGCGGAGACCGGGACGTGGACGCCCGCCAGTCGGCCACCGCCGAAGTCGGCGCGGGCGGAGAAGCATCCCAGAACGCTGCGCGGGGATCCAACGATCGCTTCGAGGTGACCCTCGACCGGCCGCCCTTCGAAGGTCCCCACCAGGTGTCGGGTGACATGGGGTGCATGATGTACAATGGAATTTGGCAGGCAACATACGAGGCGCGCGGGGCGGAGGGCCTCTCCCAGATGCTCGTGCAGATCAAGGAGGTCCCGGCGGCGGGCGGGAGCACCGACAAGTTGACGCTTTCCGTGATGTTCGGGCAGGTAGACGACCTGGGCGGCAACGCCGCGTTGATCGACGTCCACGGTTCGGAGTTCGAGCGCGACGGACGTGGGACC
>JACDHQ010000553.1 GCA_013820975.1 Gemmatimonadaceae bacterium | reverse complement strand
TCGCCGGCAGCGCAGCGGTGCCCACCGGGCCGACGTTCCCGGTCGACAGCGGACCCCGCGGCTCGATGTCGAGCACGAGCTCGCGCTGGCGCTGGACGATCGGCAGCGTCACCCCGAACGACAGCCGGTCGCTCAGGCCGTACTCGAGCATCACCGGCGTCGTCACGATCCGGATGCCGGTCGTGGCAATCGACCCTCCCAGCGAGAGCCGGAAGTCGCTGTCGCCGGTCACGGCGCGGAGCGCCGACTCGAAGCGGCGCAGTGCGGGAATTTCGGCCGTGCCGAGGGCGTCCGACGTCAGCACCGCGCCGAGCGGCTCGGTTCCGCCGTCCGCGGTGAAGCGCGAGGTATAGCGGAGCCACGACGGCGTGGCGCTGAAGCGGAGCGTTCCCCGCGGGACCGGCGCGGCGCTGGCCACGCCGGTCAGCCCCGCCTGCCCAGGCGCGACGTTGGGCAGCACGACGAGCGCAGTCGCCGCGAGGGCCCCTGCCAGGATGGCCCCTCGCCGGGCGCGTGAGGCGCACTGCGGAGTTACGTTGACTCGCATGTCGAGAAGCTTAGAGTATCGGGGCAGCGGCGCCAATCCAATGGAGCTCATGTGAGCGGCCTCCCTATCCCCAGGGTGCCCTGGCAGGTCACCGGCAACCACTGGATCTCACTCCCGTGCGTCCACCCGGCCGATGGGGCAGTGCACGCGCTTGGCGTGCTGCACCGCGGTGCGCGGTCGGCAATCGAGATCGCCGGGGGCGAGACCTTCGTTGATGGCACGGCACCGGCCCTCCTCCGCCCGATCGTGATGATCGGCGGACTCCGTCGCGAGCTTGCTGCCGGAACCATGGCATGGGAACGGGCACTCGGCTGGCTGCCCACCTTCACTTGTCCGATCGGCGACGTCCTGCTTCGCGGGACGGTGTTCGCACCGTATGGTCGCGACGCCGACATGGCTGGTGTCGTCTACGCCCTCGCGGTCGAGAACCGCGGTGCCGAAGCGCTCGAGATCACGCTCGGGCTCGAGGGCACGCTGGGGCACCGGCAGCTGCGGGTCCGGACGCCGCGCGCATTCGACGACGCGCACCGGATCGACCATGGCGTCGACGATGTCGTCGTGCTCCAGGGAAGCGCGCAGCCCGGGCTCGTGTCGCTGGCGATCGGCGCCGACGGGCCGGCCGACATCACGATCGGCAACGAGCCGCGGCCCACGTACTCCATCCGGCGCACGTTGCGCGTCGAGGTGGGGGGGCGTGCACAGCTGGCGTTCTATGTTGCGGCCAGCCCCGAGCGGGACGGGGCGGAAGCGACGGTGGCCGTGCTGCGGCGGAGGGGATGGCGCGACCTGCTTGCGATGACCCGTGACGCGCTGCAGGCGCTGGAGCAGAGCACCGGCAACGCGGGGATCGACCACCTCGTCAACCGCAACTTGCTGTTCGCGTACTTCTACGCCGTCGGCCGGGCGCTCGACGATGCGCACTACTATCTGGTTCGCACGCGCGTGCCATGGCATTCGCACGGCGTCACCGTGCGCGACTGGGATGCGCTTGCGTGGACGATCCCGGCCATCCAGCTCGCCGATCCTCCGCTCGCCCGCGAGCTGCTCATCCGCGCCTGCGAGCTGCACGGGTATGCGCCCGGGCAGGGGGTCCATTACTTCGACGGCACTCTCTTCCAGCCCGGCTTCTCCCTGGAGGGCGCCGCGTCGTACGCGCTCGGCGTCGAGCGCTACATCCGCGAGACCGGGGACGATCAGATCATCGAGGAACCGGTCGTGGCGGACACGCTGTACCTGTCGTCCGACGACCTCGCCGCGCGGAAGGACAAGGAGCGTCCGCTGTACGCCACAGAGGTGACGCCGGCGGGGGTCGTCCCGGCGCATCCGTACACCCTGCACGGCAACGCCGTCGCCGCGTTTGCACTCGACGTGTTCCGCCGCACGCTCGACGAGGAGGCAGCCCGAGAGGTGCAGGATCCGCAGGCAGTGCGGGCAGCGATCCGGCGGCACTTCGGGTCGGACGCGAAGAAGCCGCTTGCGTCGGCGATCGACCTCGCGGGCCAGTCGTCGGGAGATGACGATCCCTCGGGGTCGGCGGGCTGGCTGCCCCTGTATGACGCGATCGACAGGAACGACACGGCGTTCAGGCGGACGATCCGCGAGCTGCCGGTCGGCGACCACCTCGCGCAGCGATGCTCGCGGCTGCTCGGTCCCGAACCGGCGGCGGTGCTGCAGTGGCTGCGCCGCGCGCCGCTGGACGGCGGGCTCGCCGCGGAGGTGATCGACGAGGAGGGGCGGGGCATCGCCAACGGGGGCGACGCGTCCCTGTCCGGTCTCGTCGCCTGGAGCGCGTGGTATGCCATCCACGCGCTCGGGGTGAAGCCCTGACCGGATTGCCCCGGAAATACCCCCGGCTATATTTCGGTAATGCGGGAATAGCTCAGTTGGTAGAGCACAACCTTGCCAAGGTTGGGGT
>JACDHQ010000552.1 GCA_013820975.1 Gemmatimonadaceae bacterium | reverse complement strand
GCTCCAGTGGAGCCGCCCCTTTTCCGTTTCTGCTATGAAGTGTCGTCTCACGGTCGGGCCCCGCCTCGCCGGCGTGAACCGACACTGAACATTGCCGTCTCACGGCAGGGTCCCGCTTCCCACCCGTGAGACGACAGTTCGGCGTTTCAGGCGCCTCCGCGTTCCCCCAGCCACCCGGCCACATCCGCAACGACCTCCTCCCATCCATGATCGACCGTGAGGATGTGCCCCCCCACCTCCCGCCAGACCATCCGCTTGTCGCTCGCCCCGATCCGCGCGAACGCCCGCTCCGCCCCCGCCGCCGGCACCCGGTTGTCGTGGCGCGACTGGATCATCAGCGTCGGGACCGTGATCCCGGGAAGTGACTGCGAGGCGAGCCGCGCGGTGCGCACGAGCGCCCGCAACGCCGCCGGTGTCATCACCCCGTAGCCGAGCGACCGTTCGCGCTCGCTGGTGTCATGGATCGACCGCGGGTCAATCGTCTCCACGTAGGACGCCACTGTCCCCCACCCCCGCGACGTGAATGCTGCCGCGCGCACGAATGCCGGCGGCTCGAGGTACGGCGCGAGCAGCACGATCGCCGGCAGGTCGTCGCTGACGGCGGGATCGGCGGCCAGGCGCGCCGCCAGCGCGCCTCCCATCGACAGCCCGACGACGGCGACCCACTCGTGCGCAGTCCGGAGCGCGAGCAGCTCCTCCCGGGCGGCCTCGTACCACAAGTCGGCAGTGACCTGCGAGAACTCGCGGATCGTGCGGCCATGGCCCGGCAGGAGCGGCGCCCTGACGCTGTATCCGCCCGCATGCAGGTGGTCGGCGAGGTAGCGCAGCGATGACGGCGAATCGCCCGCGCCGTGCAGCAGCAGCACCGCCGGCGCGTGATGGCGGTGCTCGGTGATCCCCTCGGCGCCGACGATGATGCCGTCGGGGCCCACGGGGCGGCGGGTCAGCGTGCGCGCCTCCATCGACGTGGCATGACGACCGCGCCAGAGCCGCACGGCAGCCGCGAGACCGGCCGCCGCGGCGGCGGCGAGAAAGCGCGGCGGCACCGGCATCCCGGTCAGTACCTCGCGACCGCGGGATCGACCTCGACGCTCCAGCGGTCGATGCCGCCAGCGAGGTTATGGACGTTCGTGAACCCCGAGCGGCGCAGCCATCCCGCCACCGACCCGCTACGCGATCCGTGGTGGCAGTACACGACCATCTCCGCCGTGGGGTCGAGCGAGGCGACCTCCGCCTGCACCCGCCCCATCGGCAGGTGACGCGCGCCCTCGATGTGCCCGATCTCCCATTCGGCAGGCTCCCGCACGTCGATCACCACCAGCGAGTCACCGGCATCGAGCCGCTGCCGGAGCTCAGCCGGCGACATGTCTGCGTGTGCGTCCATCGTTGCATCCTCCCGTGTAGCCGCCGTCACGTCCATCGTTCGCTCACGCGCCCCGGCCGCCCGCCCGCACGCCCGACAGTCCGGGTTGCGGCGCAGCGCCACCTCGTGAAAGCGCATGTGCAGCCCGTCTATCAGCAGCAGCCGGCCGCGCAGCGTCTCCCCGATACCCGCCAGCACCTTCAGCACTTCGGTCGCCTGGATCGTCCCCACGATGCCGGGCAGCGTTCCCAGCACCCCCGCCTCCCTGCATGCCGGGACTGTACCCGGCGGAGGCGGCTCGGGGAAGAGACACCGGTAGCAGGGCGCATCCGCATCGCAGAGCAGCGACGCCTGGCCCTCGAACCCCTGGACGCTCCCGTACACATACGGGATCCGCGCCGCCGCGCAGGCATCGCTCAGCGCGAAGCGCGTCTCGAAGCTGTCCGATCCATCGACCACGACATCAGCACCGGAAACGAGCGAGGCAGCGTTTGTCGAGTCGATGCGCTTCGCAACCGCCGTCACCGCGATGCCGGGGTTGAGCGCGACCATCCTCGCGCGGGCACTCTCCACCTTCGGGTCGCCCGCGCGCGCGGTGTCGTGTACCACCTGCCGCTGGAGGTTCGAGATCGACACCGTGTCGTCGTCGATGACGGTGATGCTTCCCACCCCTGCGGCAGCGAGGTACAGGAGCACGGGTGAGCCGAGCCCTCCTGCACCCACCACCAGCACCCGCCCGCTGGCGATCCGGCGCTGCCCCTCGGCGCCCACCTGCGGCAGCGCGATGTGGCGGGCGTAGCGGTCCCCGTCTTCCAGCGATGGCGTGGTCACGCGCGAAAGCTACTGGCGGGAGCGCCGGCTGGCGCGGTGCTCCCGGGGGGCGGTGTGCTAGCTGACGGCCCGCTGGGCGCTCATCTCGTTCACGAACATATCGTCGGCGAATGCGGACAGGTCGATGCGCTCTGCGATCCGAGGTGCAGGCGCGACGATCATCGTCGAGCCGCGGCGCTCCACCAGGCCGTCGCCGGTGAAGCGCGCGAGCACCAGCGACACCGATTCGCGCGTGGCGCCGACCATTTCACACAGCAGGCGATAGCGCGCCGC
>JACDHQ010000551.1 GCA_013820975.1 Gemmatimonadaceae bacterium | reverse complement strand
TTGCTGGACTGGGTCGCACGCGCCTCGACCACCGTGCCGTTCGCCGCGTTCACCCTCAGGCCGACACTGATGTCGGCCACGCTCGCCGGGGTGGCAACGGCGGCCATCTTCGCCATCGGCGCGGTGCGCACGCCGCGTCCCGCCCTGTACGTCGCCGCCGTGGCCGTCGTGCTGCTGGTGTGGGACCTCCCGCGCCCCGGCAGTGGTGCGACCGAGATTCACATGCTCGACGTGGGGCAGGGGGACGCGGTCGCGTTGCGCACCCAACGCGGCCGGTGGATCATCGTCGATGTCGGGCGGGGATGGACCGGCGGCGACGCCGCGCAGACGACCGTGCTGCCACATCTCCGCCGCTACGGCGGCCGCGTCGCCGCGCTCATCCTCAGCCATCCGCACATGGACCACATCGGCGGAGCGACGACGCTGCTCGAGGCGACGCGTCCTGCAGCGCTGTACGACGCTGGCTTCGTGGCACCAGGTGGGGGCTACCGCCGCGCGCTCGAGACCGCGCAGCGCCTCGGCATCCCCTGGCGGCGACCCACGCCTGGCGACTCGCTCGTGGTGGACGAGGTCGTGCTCACCTTCCTCGCCCCCGACAGTGCGTGGACGTCCACGCTGCACGACGCCAACGATGCGAGTGTCGTCGTGATGGCTCGCATCGGTGCACGGCGCATGCTCTTCACCGGCGACGCCGAGCTGGCCGAGGAGACATGGCTCCTCGCCAATACGCCACATGCCTTGCGCGCCGACGTCCTCAAGGTCGGGCATCATGGCAGCCGGACGAGCACCTCGCCGGCATTCCTTGCCGCCGTCCAGCCGGCCGCGGCCTTGATCTCGGTCGGGGCAGGAAACGACTACCGTCATCCGTCCCCCGGCACCCTCGACGCGCTGTCCACCGCCGGAGCACATATTCTGCGCACGGATCACGTCGGACCCATCGTCGTCCGAACCGACGGACGCTCACTTTCCATTCACGCCGACGGGCGGACATGGCACGCTCCCCCCTGATCGCCGCATTGCTTGGCGTCCCGCACGTGCTGCCGGAGCGGCTTCAGGCGGAGTTTCCAGAGTTGCGTCACGTCAGGTGGCGCCTCGGGGGGCTGCCGCCCCGCGTCGGCGGTTGGTGTCTCGGCCGCCGGACGGTGAGCGCGATTACATTCCGCCGCACGGTCTTCCTGGCACCGGAGGCCCGGGTGTCGGCGGAATTGCTCTTGCATGAGCTCGCCCACGTCCGTCAGTTTGAGGAGAGCCCGGCGTTCCCCCTGCGCTACTTGTGGGAATCGATCCGCCGCGGCTATTACATGAACCGGTTCGAGGTCGACGCGCGCGCGTTCGCCGCCGACCGCGTCCAGCAAGTCCTCTCCACCGTAGCCCAGGCGGTTCCTCGTGCTTAATCACACCGCGACGTCCGTCGTCACCATCGACCGATACATCATCGAGCAGGAGCGCCAGCATCCCGAGGCCACCGGGGAGCTCAGCGGCATCCTGTACGACCTCGCACTCGCCGCCAAGATGATCTCGAGCAAGGTGCGCCGGGCCGGCCTTGCCGATGTCCTCGGCGCCACCGATCACGAGAACGTGCAGGGCGAAGTCCAGCAGAAGCTGGATGTCTTCGCCAACGACACGATCGTGAAGGCGATGGACCACTCCGGCCGCCTCTGCGGGATGGCGTCGGAGGAGGAGCCGGACATCATCCAGATCCCCGACCGCTTTCGGTGCGGCAAGTACTGCCTGCTCTTCGATCCGCTGGACGGCTCGTCGAACATCGACGTGAACGTCCCCGTCGGCACGATCTTCTCCGTCGTGCAGAAGATCACGCGCGGCAAGCACGGTGAGGCGGAGGACTTCCTGCAGCCCGGGCGCCGCCAGGTGGCGGCTGGCTACGTCATCTACGGCTCGAGCACGATGCTCGTGTACACCACGGGACAGGGTGCCCACGGCTTCACCCTCGATCCTACCATCGGCGAGTTCCTGCTGTCGCATCCCGACATCCAGATGCCCGACACCGGCCGGTACCTCTCGGTCAACGACTCGTACGAGCAGTATTGGGACGAGAACGTGAAGTCGCTGATGCGGCGCTACCGCGGCCTCGAAGGGGGGGGCAAGCCGTTCAACGTCCGGTACGTCGGCTCGCTGGTCGCGGACTTCCACCGCAACCTCCTCGGCGGCGGGATCTTCTGCTACCCGGCAAACACGAAGAATCCCAACGGCAAGCTGCGGCTGCTCTACGAGGCGAATCCGCTGGCATTCATCGTCGAGCAGGCGGGGGGACTCGCCAGCGACGGACGGCAGAGCATCATGAACGTGCAGCCCACGGAGCTGCACCAGCGCACGCCGCTCTACATCGGCAGCCGGTCGGCCGTGAACGCCGCAGTCGAGACGCTCGGCCGCGAGCTCGTCACGGTGTGACCTGCACGGGCGACCGACCGTCGCCCGCGGTGCGTCGCCCGTCAGGCCGCGCGCGGGTGTGAAC
>JACDHQ010000074.1 GCA_013820975.1 Gemmatimonadaceae bacterium | reverse complement strand
CGCCGAGGTCTTGCAAGCTTCCGCCGCGTCCTTTTTGCAGGCCGTTAGAGAAGACGGCGCCACCCTCGCCGCGCAGGAGAGTGATGTTCAAGAGAGTGATGTTCAAGAGAGCATCTTGCTAGTGGTGGCGGAGCCGCGGACGAACAGTCTGCTCATCACGGCGCCCGCCGCCGTCCAGCAGCGCATCGCCGAACTGCTGCCGCAACTCGACGCCCCGCAACCCCAAGTCAACATCCAGGTCCGCATTCAAGAGATCTCTTCGCAGGCGGCGCTCAACCTCGGCCTCAACTTGAGTGCCGGCTTGGGCAACTTCGCGGCGACGGTTTTAGAGGGCGGCTTGAACTTCGTCTTCGACCCCGAGAGCGTCCTCTCGGGGCTGACCATCGGGGCTGTTCTCGACACTTTAGAGAGCCAGCGCCTCTCCCGGCGTGTGGACGACAGCAACCTTACCGTCTTAAACAACGGCGAGGCCCGGATCCAGGCGGGCGGCACCATCTTTATCAGCCTCGTCGGCGCCAACGCCACCATCGAACGCGAGATCCCTTATGGCGTTCAGGTCGGGGTGACGCCACAAATCGCCGCCGACGGGCGCATCCAGCTGACGGTAGAGGCCAGGGTAGAGGACGTGTTGAGCGAAATCGACAATCCAAACTTCGTCAACCTCTCGACCCGGAACGTGCTCTCGACCATTTCGGTCCTGCCGGGGCAAACGGTGGTTTTGGGAGGCTTGCTGCAAAACAGCCTCACCACGAGCGAAAGCCGCGTTCCCGTGCTCGGCAGCCTCCCCATTATCGGCGGGCTCTTTCGCAGCACCAGCAGCAGCGAGGACAGCGTCGAGTTGCTCCTCATCATCAACGCCGTGATTATCGACTAGCACGCCACACCATTGCCAACACCATTGCCAACGCCGGCAACGATTCTTGAGTTTTTCCTAGCGCATCCGGCGCGTGCTACTCTTAAAGGATGCTCAGGTATCTTTCCGCCGGCGAATCGCACGGGCCGGCCCTAACCGTTTTGCTCGACGGCGTTCCCGCCGGCCTTTATCTCGTCGCCTCGGAACACATCGACCCCTGGCTCAAACGCCGCCAAGGGGGCTACGGCCGGGGGCGGCGCATGGTCATCGAGAGCGACCGCGCCCAGGTGATGGCGGGCGTCCGGGCCGGGCGCACCACCGGCGCTCCCTTGGCCCTTCACATCGAAAACAAGGACTGGCGCAACTGGACAGAGATCATGTCGCCCGAACCCGGCGGCGAGCCGCGCAAAAAGGCCCTGACCGGCGCCAGGCCGGGCCACGTGGACCTAGCGGGCGGCATCAAGTACGGCCACAAGGACCTCCGCGACGTGCTTGAGCGCGCCTCCGCCCGAGAGACCGCTAGCCGCGTGGCCGCGGGCGCGGTCGCCTTGCGCCTCCTGGAGAGCATCGACGTCACCGCCTGCGCGCGCGTCGTCAGCATGGCGGGCGTGCCTTGTGACGGCGGCATGGACTGGGAGGCGCTAAACCGCTTGGACGAGAGCCCCGTCCGCACCTTTGACAAGGCCGCCGAAAAAGAGATTATCGCCCGCATCGATAAGGCCAAAAAAGAAGGCGATACCCTCGGCGGCATCATCGAGGCGCGCTTTCGCGGCGTGCCCGTCGGGCTTGGCAGCCACACCCAGTGGGACCGCAAGCTCGACGGGCGCCTGGCCGGCGCGCTGATGTCGATTCATGCGGTGAAGGGGGTCGAGATCGGCATGGGGTTCGAGGCCGCACGCGTGGAGGGGTCGCAGGTTCACGACGAAATGGCGTGGAACGTCGAACGCCCCCTCGCCGGCAATGTCGAGCGGCGAACCAATCGCGCCGGGGGACTGGAGGGAGGGATCACCACGGGCGAGCCGCTCGTCCTCCGCGTGGCGATGAAGCCGATCAGCACGCTGATGAAGCCACTCGGCACCGTCGACCTCGTATCGGGAGGCACCGCGGGGGCCGTCGCGGAGCGCAGTGACGTCACGGCCGTCCCGGCAATGGGCGTCATCGCCGAGGCGATGGTGGCCTTCGTGGTCGCCGACGCGTTCAGCGAGAAGTTCGGCGGGGATTCGCTGGGGGAGACCCGGCGCAACTTCGACGGCTACGTGACCCACACCGGCGGTCGGTACGGTCCAACCGGTGGCTGAGCCGAACGCCGGGTCGTTGGACGGGGTCGCCCGCCATATCATCCTCATCGGGCTTCCGGGGGCGGGAAAGTCCACCGTCGGGCCAATCCTGGCTGCCAGGCTCGGGCGACCGTTTCACGACATGGATGAGGAGATCACCAGACGCGAAGGACGCCCGATTGCGGAGATCTTCGCTACCTCCGGCGAGCGGGCGTTCCGTGAATTGGAGGAGCGCCTGACGAATGAGCTGCTAGGAGGACCGCCCGCCGTCATTTCGGCAGGAGGCGGGTGGGTGGTCAGCGAGACCAACGTGATGGCCGCGCGTGGCCTCGCAGTATTGATACATCTCAGGGTCACTCCAGCGACAGCTATTAAGCGCATGGGCGTCGGAACTGGCGACCGGCCGTTGCTGGCGGGAGTCGATCCGGCGGACGCGATTGCAAGACTCTGGAGGGCCCGTGGGGAACGCTACGGGCGCGCCGAGGTACAAGTGGACACGGAAGTTCTTGATCCGGAACGAGTTGCGGGCGACGTCCTGCGGCTGATCAATTGGTCAGTAGCCTGATGGTCGCGCTCGAGGAGCGGGCATCAAATTGCCGGATTGCGTGATGCCGGTAACTGGTGGGCCTGTGCTCACCCTTTATAGTTGTACCTTCCCTGCCGGTCGATCGACCCGGTGCGGGGTTTTTCGATGGCGGATGACGGGATGACACATGCCAGCTTGCGAGGCATCCCTCCACGTGCTCTCCTCTCCGCCCCTGGAGATTGATGACGTTTCGCATTCTTGGCCCTCACGAGCGCGGTCGATTCGCGCCGGAGGCATGGGGACACCTGCTCGCGCTCACCGGGTCCGGGGCGATCAACGCCGCGGAGCTGGAGCACATCATCGAACGCGCGCTGATTCAATTCGACGGCCGCATCGCCCTCGACGACCTTCGCGCCCTGCTCGAGGGCGCTGGGCTCGTCGGCGGGGGTGATGGCGGCGACAACCAGACGGTGCACTGACTGATGGCGGTCCGGAAAACGGCGGCAAAGAGGGCGACGGCGAAGAGCTCGGCCGCAAAGAAGACGGCCACGAAGCGTGCTGCCGCGAAGACGAAGGCGACCGCCAAGGCGGCCGCGCGCCGCCGCGTATCGGAGCCTGACATCGAGGAGGAGGCGGGGCCTCCGGGGTCGTCGGCGCTCGTCATCGTCGAGTCACCGGCCAAGGCGCGCACCATCGGCAAATACCTCGGCCGCGGCTTCCGTGTGCGGGCGACGGTCGGCCACATCATGGACCTGCCGCAGAAGAAGCTCGGGATCGACGTCGAGAACGGTTTCGAGCCGGTGCTCGAGCCGATTCCGGGGAAGGAGAAGACGATCAACGAGCTGAAGACCCTCGCGAAGGATTCGAGCGAGATCTTCATCGCGACCGACCCGGACCGCGAAGGCGAGGCGATCGCGCACCACCTGGCGGTGCAGTTGCGGCCGAAGCGGGTGGCGAAGGGGAGTGTCGTGACGCCCGTGCGCCGCGTGCTCTTCCACGAGATCACCAAGGACGCGGTGAAGCGCGCGATCGCGAATGCCGGGGTGATCGACGACCGGAAGGTCGAGGCGCAGCAGGCGCGCCGCGTGCTCGACCGTCTCGTCGGCTACAAGGCGAGCCCGCTGCTCTGGAAGACGGTGAAGAAGGGACTCTCCGCCGGCCGGGTGCAGACCGTCGCGCTGCGCCTGATCGTCGAGCGGGAGCGCGACATCCGCGCGTTCAATCCCGTCGAGTACTGGTCGGTGACCGCGGCGCTCGAGAAGTCGAAGCAGCGCTTCACGGCCAAGCTGCACCAGATCGACGGGAAGAAGATCGAGATCCCCAACCAGGCCATGGCCGACGGGATCCTGCGGGACCTCCGCTCGCGCGGGTCGAGCCCCACGGGATGGGCGCCGTTTCCGGTCGGCGAGGTCAAGCGCCGCGAGCGCCGGAAGAATCCCGCCGCCCCGTTCACGACATCCACGCTGCAGCAGGAAGCCGCGAAGAAGCTGGGCTTCGGGTCGAAGCGGACGATGCGCATGGCGCAGGATCTCTACGAAGGCATCGAGATCGGCGCCGAGGGTGCGGTCGGCCTCATCACGTACATGCGAACCGATTCGACGCGCGTGTCGGAGACGTCTGCGACCGCCGCGCAGGACTACCTGCGCGTCCTGTTCGGGAAGGAATACCTCGCTGCGGGGCTGCAGCTCCATGGCGACGGCAAGGCAAAGAACGCACAGGACGCCCACGAGGGCGTGCGGCCGACCGATCCGACGAAGCGTCCCGAGGACATCAAGAAGTACCTCAGCGCCGACCAGTTCAAGCTGTACCAGCTGGTGTGGCAGCGGTTCATGGCGTCGCAGATGGCACCCGCCGTCTTCGACACGACGACGATCGACTTCGACCTCGAGTGCGGCCCGAAGGACGCCCGCCGCCACTTCCTCTTCCGGTCCACCGGCAGCATCGTGAAGTTCCAGGGCTTCCTGGCGCTCTATCGTGAGGCGCGGGAAGAGGGAGACCACAAGGCGCTCGAGGATGAGCAGGCGCTGCCCGAGCTCGTCAAGGGCGAGGAAGTGCCAGTCCACGACATCACGCCGAACCAGCACTTCACCGAGCCGCCGCCGCGCTTCTCCGAGGCCTCGCTCGTCAAGGAGCTCGAGCGCCTGGGCATCGGTCGCCCGTCCACGTACGCGTCGATCATCTCGACGCTCGCCGACCGCCGCTACGTCAACCTCGAGCAGCGCCGCTTCTTCCCCACCGAGCTTGGCGAGACGGTCGAGAAGGTCATGGTGATGCAGTTTCCCGAGGTGTTCAACGTCGGGTTCACCTCGGGCATGGAAGAGGAGCTCGACAAGATCGAGGAGGGCGAGCTGCCATGGCGGAAGGTGCTGCAGGACTTCTACACGCCGTTCGAGAAGTCGCTGGGCACCGTGAAGGTCGAGGCCCTCATCCGTGAAGCGCACGACCTGTCGGCGCTGGAGACGGAACGGTGCAAGGAGTGCGGCGGGAAGCTCGAGCCGCGCGGGGGCTTCTTCGGGCCGTACATCGCCTGCGAGAACAACCCGAAGACCTGCAAGTACACTCGCCCGCTCAAGGGGGAGCGGGTTGCGCCCGTGCTCACGGAGCACATGTGCCAGCTCTGCGGCTCGCCGATGGTGATCCGCCAGAGCAAGAACGGCCAGTTCCTCGGGTGCAGCACGTTCCCGAAGTGCCGCGGCACCCGCTCGATGCCGACTGGCGTCTTCTGCCCGAAGAGTGGCGGCGAGCTCGTGGAACGCCGGTCGAAGAAGCGCCAGAGTGCGTTTTATGCGTGCGAGCACGAGACGTGTGACTTCGTCGTCTGGAACAAGCCGGTCGCCGAGACGTGCGGCGAGTGCGGGTACGTGGGGGCGGAGGCGAAGTTCACCAAGGCGCGTGGAGACCATCGCAAGTGCCTCAAGTGCGGCAACGAGTGGGATGTCGAGCCCGCAGACGAGGCGGTCGAGGTCGCAGGCTAGCTTCCATCGCATGAGACTCGACATCGTCGGCGGCGGGCTCGCCGGCTCCGAAGCGGCCTGGCAGCTGGCAGAGCGCGGGCACGACGTGGTGCTGCATGAGATGCGGCCCGTGGTGCGGACACCGGCTCACCAGTCGGACCGGCTCGCGGAGCTCGTCTGCTCCAACACGTTCAAGAGCACCGAGACGGCGAACGCCCACGGCCTGCTCAAGGCCGAGATGCGGGCACTGGGCTCGATGATCCTCCAGTGTGCCGATGCCACGCGCGTGCCCGGCGGCAGCGCGCTGACGGTGGACCGGACGCGCTTCGCGCAGGCGGTGCACGAGCGCGTGACGGCGCACCCGCGGATCACGCTGTCACGCGGGGAGGTCACCGCGCTCCCGGGGCCCGGCATCGTGGCGACCGGCCCGCTCACCTCGAGTGCGCTCGCAACCACGATCCAGCAGCGGCTCGGCATCGAGTCGCTCGCGTTCTACGATGCCATCGCGCCGATCATCGCCGGCGACTCGATCGACATGGGCATCGCCTTTCGCGCATCGCGGTGGGGGAAGGAGACGATGGCGGGCGCGGGCGACGGCGCGTACATCAACTGCCCGTTCACGAGGGAGGAGTACGACGCCTTTCTCGACGCGATGACCGCGGCCGACCAGTACGCCGGTTCCGACTTCGACCCGATCCCGTACTTCGAGGGATGCATGCCCGCCGAGGAGATGGCGAAGCGGGGGCGGGAGACGCTGCGGTTCGGCCCGATGAAGCCCGTCGGCTTGCGCGACCCACGCACCGGGAAGCGGCCGCATGCCGTCGCGCAGCTGCGGATGGAAGACGCCGGCGGTCGCATGTGGAACCTCGTCGGCTTCCAGACGCGGATGCGAACCGGCGAACAGCAGCGCGTCTTCCGCATGGTGCCCGGACTCGCACACGCGGAGTTCCTGCGCTTCGGCTCGATCCACCGCAACGCGTACATCAATGCGCCGGCGGCGCTCACGCCATGGCTCGCACTGCGCGACGCGCCGCAGTCGCTCTTCGCCGGCCAGCTGACCGGGGTCGAGGGGTATACGGAAAGCACCGCGACCGGCATCCTCGCCGCGATCAACCTCGACCGGATCGTGCGGGGTGAGGAGCCGGTGATTCCGCCGCCGGTGACCATGCTGGGTGCGCTGTATCGCTACCTCCGCGACGCGGATCCGAAGCACTTTCAGCCGATGAATGCCAACTTCGGCCTTGTCGACGAGCTGCCGAACGCGCCGAAGGACAAGATCGAGCGGAAGCAGGCAATGGCGGCGCGTGCGCTGGAGGCGATGGGGAATTGGATCGACGCGCACGTGGCGCAGGTCGACGCACGATGAGGCGGACGGACGCGGGGAGCATGGGTCCGGGTACGGGTCATCCCGTCGATTCCCCCGACCCCCGCCCCCCGGCTCCAACCGCGGTAACCATGTTCCTGGAGCACCTCGAGAAGGAGCGCGACGTCTCGGCCAACACGGTGCTCGCCTATCGGCGCGACCTCGAGGACTACACGCGATTCCTCGCGCAGTACTACGGCGACCAGGAGTGGTCGTGGGAGGGAGTTGATCGGCTCGCGATGCGCGGCTTCATGGGGCACATGGCGCGCAACGGGCTCGCGAAGCGCTCGGTGGCGCGCACCCTGTCGGCGGTGCGCAGCTTCTACCGCTGGATGCACCGCAACGAGATGGTCGAGTCGAACCCGGCGCGTGCGGTCGGCGCCCCGAAGCTGCCGAAGTACCTGCCCGGATACCTCGACCGCGCGCAGATCGAGCTGCTCTTCCAGATGGCCGAGGCGCGCGCGATGGACGGGGCGTTCACCGACGTGCGCAACCTTGCGATCCTCGAGCTCTTCTACTCGACGGGGATGCGGTTGAGCGAGCTTGCCGGGTTGAATCGCAGTGACGTGGACCTCGTGTCGCAACAGGTGAAGGTGCGCGGCAAGGGGCGCAAGGAGCGCATCCTGCCCATCGGCGATCATGCGGTGCGCGCCATGCGCAATTGCGAGGCGAAGCGCGACGAACTCATTCGCGGCCTCGGCGCGGCGGCCGACCGGACGGCGTTCTTCCTGTCGAAAACCGGGAAGCGCGTGGGCGTGCGCAACGTGCAGCTCGTGGTCTCGAAGTTCCTCGACGAAATCGACGAGGATGCCGGGCTGTCGGTGCATTCGCTTCGGCACAGCTTTGCCACGCACCTTCTCGACGCCGGCGCCGACCTCCGGGCCGTCCAGGAGCTGCTCGGCCACGCCAGTGTCGGCACGACGCAGATCTACACGCACACCAGTGTCGAACGGTTGAAGCAGGTGTATCGGAAGTCGCACCCCAGGGCGTAGGGCGCAGGGCGCAGGGCGTAGGGCGTAGGGCGCAGGGCGCAGGGCGCAGGGCGCAGGGCGCAGGGCGCAGGCTCCCGCCTCGGCT
>JACDHQ010000550.1 GCA_013820975.1 Gemmatimonadaceae bacterium | reverse complement strand
GGGGCCGGGGCCGCGGCCACGGGCGCACGGCGCGGCGCCGCGGCACCTGACGCTGGCTGCGCGGCGTCGAGCAGCTCGCGCGCATGCGCGCGACTGATGTCGCTCTCCGGGTCGCCCCCGAGCATGCGGGCCACTTCGCTGATGCGTTCCTCGCCCGCGAGGACGCGCACGTCGGCGGTCGTCACGCCGCCGCTGGCATCCTTGCTCACCTGGATGTGGTGATGCGCGCGCGCGGCGATCTGGGGAAGGTGCGATATGGCGAACACCTGGTGGTACTCCGCGACCTGACGCATCGTCTCGCCGACCATGAGGCCTACCCGCCCCCCGATCCCCGCGTCGACCTCGTCGAAGATGAGGGTGGGAACACGGTCGAGCCGGGCGAGAATCGTCTTGAGCGCCAGCATGACGCGAGACAGCTCGCCTCCTGAGGCCACGCGCGCAAGCGGACGCGCTTCGTGCCCGACGTTGAGCGCGACGCAGAACTCGACGTCCTCCGCTCCCGACGCCCCGGGTTCGGGGAGCGGCGTGAGGCTGGCAGCAAAGTGGCCGTCGGGCATCCCGAGGTCGGGGAGCACCGCATCGACGGCGGCACTCAGCCGGTCGGCTGCCTCGCGACGCCGTGCGGTGAGCTCGCCGGCCAGCTTGACCAGCTGCGCCCGTGTCTCGCCGTCGCGCTGCTCGAGCTGCCGGAGGTCGAGCCCCGCACCATCGACGAGGTCCAGCTCGACGCGGGCCTTGCGCCCGGTGTCGGTGACATCGGCGAGCGACGGTCCGTACTTCTTCGTCAGCGAGTAGATGAGGTCGCGCCGCGCACGCACCTCACCGAGCCGCGCGGGATCGAGCTCCACCGTCGTCTCGTATGCTTCCACTTCGCGCGCGAGCGCCTCGGCGTTGTAGTACGCCGCGTCGAAGCTCTCCTGGAGCCGGGCGAGCGAGGGGTCGATGCGCTGGATGGCAGCAAGCTGCCGCTGCACGCTGCCCAGCCGGTGAAGGATAGCATCATCTTCGGTGTCGAGCAGCGCGAGCATCCCCTGCGCCATTGTGCGCAGCTCCTCGGCATGCTCGAGCCGGCGTCCTTCGTCGTCGAGCCGCGCGTCCTCGCCTTCGACCAGCCGCGCGTCCTCGATCTCCGCGACGACATGCCGCAGGTAGTCCGCGCGACGCTCGGCATCGGCGCGGCGCGTGGCGAGACTCGCGATCTCGCGCCCGATCGAGGCAACCGAGGCATGCGCATCGCGCACCCGGCCGGCGAGGTCGCCAGCGCCGGCGAAGGCATCGAGGATCGTCCGCTGTGCATCGCCGTCCAGCAGCGTCTGGGCCTCGTGCTGGCCGTGCACGTTGACAAGGTGGCGTCCCACGTCGGCAAGGATCGTCGCGCTCACCGGCGTGCCGTTGACCCATGCGCGGGTACGCCCGGTGGCCGCAACCTCGCGCTTGAGCACCACGAGTGCCTCCTCGACGTCGATGCCACGTGCATCGAGCACGGCACCGATGTCGGCGTGCCCACTGATGTCGAACACCCCCTCGACGGTCGCGCGGTCGGCACCGGTGCGGATCACGTCCGTGCTCGCGCGCTCCCCGAGCAGCAGGCCGAGCGCGCCCACGATGATCGACTTGCCGGCGCCGGTTTCACCGGACAGCACGTTGAACCCCCGCGAGAGCGGGAGGCTCAACTGCTCGATGATGGCGAAGTTCCGTATGCGCAGCTCGGTCAGCATCCCGTGGACTCGTCGCGGTCGGCCAGCCCTCCCCAGCCCAGCTTGCGACGCATCGTGGCGAAGAACCGCTGGCCCGGGAACCGAACGATCATCACCTGGTGCGCGGCCCGGCGTACCACGAGCACTTCGCCCGGACCGAATTCGCCCCCGCGCTGGCCATCGACCGTGATCATCAGCTCCCCGTCATCCTCGGCGCGCAGGCTCACCTCGATGCTCTTCGGCAGCACGAGCGGCCGGATGGCCAGCGTGTGCGCCGAGACGGGCGTGACGATGATCGTGTCGAGCGTCGGATAGACGACCGGTCCGCCGGCCGACAGCGAGTACGCGGTGGACCCCGTGGGCGTGGAGACCACGACGCCGTCGGCGGCGTACGTCGCCACCGGCTCGCCGTTGGCCTCCACGCGCAGGCGCACGGCGCGCGCGATACCGACCTTGCTCAGCACGACGTCGTTCAACCCGTACCACCGGGCGCGCTCCTCACCGTCGGCGGCGCGCGCGACAGCCTCGAGCACCATGCGCGGCTCTGCCTGGTAGTCGCCGTGTGCAAACCGCTCGAGCGCCTCGCCGATCTCGCTCGCCTGACAGCAGGTGAGGAAGCCGAGACGCCCGAGGTTGATGCCGATGATCGGTACGCTGCGCGCACCGAGCAGCCGCGCCCCGCGCAGCAGCGTCCCATCGCCCCCGAGCGTGAGCAGGGCATCGATCGAATCGATGTCCTCGAGCACCTCGCCGACGGGCGCGGCCTCGTACAGCGCACGCT
>JACDHQ010000549.1 GCA_013820975.1 Gemmatimonadaceae bacterium | reverse complement strand
CAGGCCAGCGCGCCAGCGCCCGCTCCATCACCGCGCGCACCTGCGCCGGCTCCACGTCACCGGTCACGGTGATCACCGCGCGCCCCGGCCTGAAGTACGCCTGGTGAAACTCGACCACGTCCTCCCGCGTGATGGCGCGCACCGTCTGCTCGCTCGCCACGCGGCCATACGGATGCTCGTCGCCGTAGAGGACGCGGGCGAACGCGTTGGACGCGATGGTGTTCGGCTGGTCCTTCGCTTGCGCCAGCGATACGAGCGCGCGTCCCCGCAGCCGCTCGAGTGCCTCGGCGGGGAACACAGGGTTCACGAGCATGTCGGCCACGAGCGCCAGCGCCGGCTCGAGCTTGCTCGCTAGCGACGTGAAGCCCACGGTACCCGACTCGCCGCCCACACCGGCGAAGATCTGCGTGCCGAGCAGCTGCTGCTCGTCGGCGATCTCCTCGCCCGTGCGCGACGTGGTGCCCTCGCTCAGCATCTGTGCGGTGAAGCCCGCGACGCCGAGCCGGGATGCAGGCTCGAAGTTGTGGGTGCCGCCCACGACGTTGATCGAGACGGCCACGAGCGGGAGGTCGCGCTTCTGCGCGACGACGAGATCCGCTCCGTTGGAGAGGCGCGTCCGCGTCCACGTGGGGGCGCGGAAGGAGGGCAGGGGCCCGGGCGTCGGCTGCACCGTGCGGTCCAGCGTGGCGACGCCCGGATGCTTGCCGGTGCGTGCCTGCGCCTCGGCGAGCGTCGCCGTGAGCGCGAGCGCGCCGACGACCAGCGCGCTCCGGAGTGCCTGTCGTGGGCTGGTCATCACTTTGGCTCCATGATGTAGCGGCCGCCGTCGGGAGCGACGGTCACCCGGGTGCTCGCCTCGGCCCGTGCCGCATCGGTGAGCTTGCCCGTGGGCACGATGCTCAGCACGACGCGGTGGGGCGTGAGGTACGTGTTCGCGACACGGCGGACATCCGCCGCGGTGACGGCGCGCAGCTTCGTGTACTGCGTCTGGAAGTGCGCCGGGTTGTTGAAGTACACGAGCCCGGAGTTGAGCATGTCGGCCTTGCCCAGCGGCGACTCGAGCCCGCTCACGAACTGGAACTCGATGCCGGCGCGCGCTCGCGCCATCTCATCCGCCGTGGGTCCCTCGCGCTTGAGGCGCGCGATGACGGAGTCCGTCGCCTGCTCGAGCGCGGTAAGCGAGTGCTCCGGGCGCGGGGTGATGGTGATGCTGAAGCTGCCGACGTCCTCTGCGCCGCCCTGTCCGGCAAAGACGCTCGCCGCCGATTGCTGGTCGTAGACGAGCGCCTTGGTGAGGCGCGACGTCCGCGAGGCGGTGAGCACCTGCCCAAGGAACTGCAGCGCGTAGCTGTCGTCGTGCTTCGTGGACACCGTCGGCCAGCGGAGGTAGAGCCGCGGCACCTGCACGCGATCCTCGTAGACGAGGCGCCGCTCGCTGGTGAGGCGCGGGGGGGTGATCCGCGGGCGCGCGATGGGGCGACCGCGCTCCAGGCCGCCGAAGTACTTCTGCACCAGGCGGCGCGCCTCGGCCGGCTCGAAGTCGCCGACGACCGCGAGGCTCGCGTTGCCGGGCGCGTAGTACGTGCGGAAGAAGTCCTTCACGTCCTCGAGCGAGGCCGCCTGCAGGTCGCTGATGTAGCCGACGACCGGCCACGAGTACGGGTGGTTGACCGGGTACATCGCGATGTTCTGGATCTCGAACGCGCGGCCGTACGGCTGGTTGTCCACCCCCTGCCGCCGCTCGTTCTGCACGATGTCGCGCTGCGCGGCGAACTTCGCCGAGTCGAGCTTGTCGAGCAGGAAGCCCATGCGGTCGGACTCGAGCCAGAGCGCCGTCTCCAGGTAGTTGGAGGGCACCGTCTCGTAGTAGTTCGTGCGGTCCGTGTTCGTCGTGCCGTTGTTGTTGCCGCCAACGCCCTCGGTAAGGCGGTCGTGCAGCCCGTACGCCACGTTGCCCGACCCGGTGAACATCACGTGCTCGAAGAGGTGGGCGAAGCCCGTGCGCCCCACGACCTCGTTCTTGGAACCGACGTGATACCAGACGTTGACCGTCACCTGCGGTGCGCTGCGGTCCGGGGCCAGGATGACCTTGAGTCCGTTGGGCAGGCGGTAGTGCTCGTGCGGGATGCGGATGGCCGAGCTGCCACCGGCCGTCGGGCGCGCCTGCTGCGCACTGGCGGCGGGCGCAGCGACGGCGGCCGCCAGCAGGACGGCCCCCATCGCGAGCTGCAGACGTGAGGAACGATGCATTACTACCTGTCGTGTGAGTGGAGACGATACGGGATGCCTGATCGATAGCTGTCGATGGGACGCAGCGTCGATCCGGCCTTCTCAAGGTGGCCCTCGTGTTACGCGGGGGTCAATCCCGGCGACATGTCAGGAAATCGCAAGGGACACCGAGCCGCTCCTTTCCAGATCGCAGACCAGTCCGTGCGTGAAGATGACCAGAGCCTGAGGCCCGGTGCCCAGAGCCTTCGGCC
>JACDHQ010000073.1 GCA_013820975.1 Gemmatimonadaceae bacterium | reverse complement strand
GGATACGAACCGCGGCTATCAGCTATCGGCTATCCGCTATCAGCTGATAAGGAGTGCCGGCCGAAGGCCGGCGAGTCCGAACAAGCCGATAGCCGATAGCTGATCGCCGATAGCTGATCGCCGATAGCTGATTTTACTTCCAGACCCGTCGCCGAACGTACTTATGGAGAAGATCATCAAGGCCGCGGTCGATCGCGGCGCGTCGGACCTCCACATCAAGGCGGGCGACGTCTTCCGCGCCCGGATCCATGGCAAGCTCGTTCCCCTGACAAAGCAGGCGCTCACGCCGGAGCAGACGCGCACGATCGCGCTGCACCTGATGCCGAGCGACGATGACCGGGCGAAGATCGACAAGCTGCAGGACTACGACTGCTCCTGGGTCGCACCGGGGGTCGGCCGGTTTCGCGTGAACATCATGCGGCAGCGCAGCAGCTTCATGATCGTGATGCGCGTGATCCCGCTGGAGGTGCCGACGTTCGAGAAGCTGCGGCTCCCGCCGGTCCTCGCGCGCGTGGCCGAGGCCGAGCGCGGCATGATCCTGGTGACCGGCGTGACGGGGTCGGGCAAGTCGAGCACGATGGCGGCGCTGGTGAACTACATCAACCAGCACGAGAACCGCCACATCCTCACGCTCGAGAACCCGATCGAGTTCCTGCACGCGGACCTCAACTCCTCGATCACGCAGCGCGAGATCGGCGCCGACACCGAGAGCTTCAAGATCGGCCTGCGCTCGGCGCTGCGGCAGGATCCCGATGTCATCATGATCGGCGAGATGCGCGACGCCGAGACGATCGACACCGCGCTCAAGGCGTCGGAAACGGGCCACCTGCTCATCTCGACGCTGCACACGCCCGATGCGCAGAGCACGATCCTCCGCATCATGGCGATGTTCCCGCCCGAGGAGCAGGAGGTCGTGCGCATCCGCGTGGCCGAGTCGCTGTACGCGGTCGTCTCGCAGCGGCTCCTGCCACGCCCCGAGGGGAATGGCCGCGTCGTCGCCGCCGAGGTGATGATCGTGACGCCGGCGATCCGCGACATGATCGCCCAGAACCGGATCCACGAGATCCGCGACTACATCGCCGAGGGGAAGGAGCGCTACGGGATGCAGACGTTCGACCAGCACCTCGCCGACCTCGTGAACGCGAAGGAGGTGACGTTCGAGACCGCGATGGCCGCGTCGTCGAACCCGTCGGACTTCGAGCTCAAGATGCGCATGTTCTCGCGGCAGTCGGTGGCGACGACGGTCGACCCGAAGAGCCTGCCCCCCGAGGAGCCGCGGGGGACGCCCGCCGGCGGCAGCGAGCTCACGACGACGAGCGGCTTCGACTTCATGGGTAACTGACGCTGGGGGAACTGACGGTGGCCGCTCCGCGCACGCTGGGGGGGATCCTCGCCCCCGTCACGACGCCGTTCGACGCCCGGACCGGTGCTGTGGACGGTGCGGCGTTCGAGTCGAACCTGCGCGCGCACCTGCAGGCGGGGTTGGCCGGGGTCGTCGTGGCCGGCTCGAACGGCGAAGCACCGCTGCTCGACGAGGCGGAGCGCCTGCTGCTGGTGGAGCGGGCCCGCACCATCGTGCCGCATGACCGCTGGCTGCTCGCCGGCACGGGCGCCGAGTCCACGCGCGCATCCGTGCGGCTGGCGCGGGAGGCGGCGCTGCGCGGCGCCGACGCGGCGCTGGTGGTGGGGCCCCACTACTATGGCGCCGCGATTCTCAGCGCCATGGCGCTCGCCGCGCACTTCCAGCGCATCGCCGACGAGAGCCCGATCCCGGTCGTGCTGTACAACATCCCGAAGTACATGCACTACTCGCTCGCCCCGCAGCTGGTGAACGAGCTGGCCGCGCACGGCAATGTGCGCGGCATCAAGGACAGCTCCGGCGACCTCTCGCTGCTCTCCACCTACCTCAACGCGCAGTCGGACCGCTTCGCGGTCCTGATCGGCAACGCCCAGCTGCTCGCGGAAGGCGTGCGCGCGGGGATCGACGGCGGCATCGTCGCGGTGAGCATGTTCGCCCCTGCGCTGACGCTCGAGCTGTTCGATGCGGCGCGGCGCGGCGATGCGTCGGCGGCCGCACTGCAGGAACGGCTCGCGCCGCTCGGGCGGGAGATCGTCGGCACGCTGAGCGTCCCGGGGGTGAAGGCGGCGCTCGACATCGTCGGCCTGGCCGGCGGGCAGCCTCGTCCGCCGCTGCTGCCGCTCTCCCACGAGGCAACGACGCTCGTGCGCACGATGCTCCACGAAGCCGGCGTCATCGCTGCCTGACCGGCGCGTGGGCGATCCCCTCGCGCGCGCGCGCACCCACCTGACCGCGATCGCGCGCGCGCCGCGCGCTGCCGGCGGCGACGCCGATGCAGCGGCACGCCGGTATGCGGCGCGGGTGCTGGAGGAGCTCGGGTACCGGATCAGCGAACAGCACTTCGGCTACTCGGAACTCCCCGGGCGGTTCGCCACGCCGATCTTCGGCGGCGCCGGGCTGCTGGCGCTGGCCGGGATCCTCGTCCTCACCAGGGCAGGACATCCGGGGGACGCCCTCATGCTGCTCCTCGCGGCCGCGGCGGCGCTTGGCGGTGGCGGTGCCTGGCTGGCGCGCCGCGGGGTGCTCGACCTGCCACTGATGCGGGCGCGGGGGACCAACCTCTTCGCCACGCGAGGGGACGCGCAACTGCCGCGCGTATGGCTGGTGGCGCACACGGACTCCAAGTCGCAGCCGGTTCCGCAGGCTGCCCGTGCTGCCGGCATCGTGCTGCTTGCCGGCAGCATCGTCGTGGCGGGGCTGGTAACGGTGGTGCAGCTCGCCGGCTGGTGGGTGGCCGGGGGAGGCGCCGCGTGGGCGGTCGCGGTCGCAGGCACCATCGGCGCGATCCCCGTCATCGCCAGCATCGTGGGTAACCGGTCGGACGGTGCGCTCGACAATGCCTCCGGCGTGGCCGCGGTGCTGCTGGCCGCCGATCTGGTGGCAGGCGATCCCGGCGTCGGCGTGGCCATCACGGCGGCCGAGGAGCTGGGCCTGGCGGGAGCACGGGCGTGGGCGGCGACCGAGGAGTCCGGTCAAATTGCCCTAAACTGCGACGGCGTCGACGACGTAGGGGTGCTCACGGTGATGTATTCAGGTTCGGCGCCGGCGGAGGTGCTCCAGTCGCTTCAGGAGGCGGCGCGGGACGGCGGCCATCGCTGCCGCGTGATGCGGCTCGTACCCGGGCTGCTGGTGGACGCTGTCGCCCTGAGCGATGCAGGGTGGCAGGCGGCGACCGTCAGCCGGGGCACGCTTCGCACGCTCGCGCGGGTGCATACATCGCGTGATTCGCTGGCACACCTCACGGGTGCCGGCATTCCGGAGGCCGCCGCGGTGCTCGCGCGTGCGGCGCAACTGCTGTCAACCCGAGGAGCCCCGTGATGGCGCTGCTGATTCTCGCGATCGTGCTCGTGATCTCGCTGCTGATGATCCCCCTCGGCCTGCCGGGGCTGTGGATCATCATCGCCAGCGCATTTGCCTACAAGGTCCTGGTGCCGGGGACGATCGGCATCTTCACGCTCGTGGGCATCGTGATCCTCGGCATCATCGCCGAGGTGTTCGAGTTCACGCTGGCGGGGCAGTACGCGCGCAAGTACGGCGGCTCGCGGCGCGCCAGCTGGGGGGCGATCCTCGGCGGCACCATCGGCGCCATCATGGGTTTCCCGGTGCCGATCATCGGGCCGATCATCGGCGGGTTCGCCGGAGCGTTCGCCGGTGCGCTGCTTGGCGAGATGTCGCGGGGAAAGGAGGCGGGCAATGCGCCGCGGATCGCCACCGGTGCGATGATTGGCCGGGCGGTGGCAGCGGCGATGAAGACCGGCGTGGGCGTGGTCGTGGCAGTGTGGGTGTTCGTGGCGGCCTTCTGAGTTCAGTCGACTGCCACTGCTGCAGGAGGTACTTCGGTAACGGGTAAGGTGACCTTCCGCGGAGCCCACGAAGGCAGGGCAGAACCACACCACCACACACCACGCAGGCAACGTGGTGTCGCGCAACCGAACAGGGCTTCGTGTGGCCGGCCCCCCGGCCCTTGGTACCAACACGACCGAGTACTTGCTACTGCAGTGGTATCATCCCGGGAGTGCTCGTTGACTCCTGCCCCTCAGCCCATAGCTTTTACCAACGCCCCGCGCATCCGCCGGGGCGTTTGTCTTTTGTACGAGCCGGGGGCTGTGGAATGTTCGGAGACGCAACACGCACGGTCGTCGTCGTCGGCGCGCAGTGGGGTGACGAGGGGAAGGGGAAGCTCGTGGACGTGCTGGCGGAACGGGCCGACTGGGTGGTGCGCTACCAGGGTGGCGCCAACGCCGGGCACACGGTGCACATCGGCGAGAAGTCGTTCGTGCTGCACCAGATCCCGAGTGGCATCCTGCACCCCGGCGTGCGCTGCGCGATCGGCAACGGGGTGGTGCTCGATCCCGACACCCTGTTCGACGAGGTGGACGAGCTCGTGCAGGATGGCGTGGACGTCGAGGGGCGCCTCTACGTGAGCGATCGTGCCCACCTGGTGCTGCCGTACCACAAGACCGTCGATGGCGTGAGCCACGCGAGCAAGGCGATCGGCACCACCGGGCGCGGCATCGGGCAGGCGTACGAGGACAAGGTCGCGCGCCGCGGCGTGCGGGTGCTCGACCTTCGGCACCCCGAGCGCCTCCGGCAGCTCGTGCAGGCCGGCGCCGAGCGCGCGGATGCCCAGCTGGCGATGTCGGGTACGCGCACGCGCGTGGATGTGGACGACGTGCTGGAGCGGCTGGCCGCACTCTCCGAGCGACTCCTGCCGCTGGCGGAGGACGTGGGGCTGATGATCCACCGCGCACAGAAGTCGGGGGCCGCGGTGCTGCTCGAGGGGGCGCAGGGCTCGCTCCTCGACATCGACCACGGCACCTACCCGTACGTGACGTCGAGCAACACCACCTCTGGCGGCGCCGCGGTGGGTGCGGGCATCGCGCCGACGGCGATCGACGCGGTGATTGGTGTCGTGAAGGCGTACACGACGCGCGTGGGGAACGGCCCGCTGCCCACCGAGCTCACCGACGACGCCGAGCAGCAGGAGATGCGGCGGCTCGGCAACGAGTTCGGCGCCACGACCGGGCGCCCGCGGCGGTGCGGCTGGTTCGACGGCGTGGTGGTACGCTATGCCGCGCGCGTCAACGGGCTCAGCGACCTGGCGGTCACGAAGCTCGACGTGCTCGACACGTACGATCGCGTGGCGGTCTGCACCGGCTACGAGATCGAGGGGGGCGAGGTGCTCACCGAGTTTCCGGGGGACCTGGCCGATCTCGAGCGGCTCTCGCCGCGCTACGAGTGGTTCGAGGGATGGAAGCAGTCCACGGCCGATGCGCGCTCGCTCGACCAGCTGCCGGCGCAGGCGCGGAAGTATCTCGACCGGATCGAGGAGCTGTGCGAGACGCGCATCACGTATGTGTCGGTGGGTACGCGGCGTGATCAAATAATCGGGCTTTAGGGTTCCACCGATTCAGAGGCGAACGAACATCGCGATGCCAGGGGCCACGTACGGCAGGATGTACATTTTCCCGGATTGCCCAGGATTGCCCTCAGCTCCGGAACCTCCCGGCTCGAGATGCGATCCGGGCCAATCCGGGAAGATGTGAAACAGGGTGTTCGAGGCCCGGCGAATGAAAATCACCAATGGCTGGTGAACTTCCGATGATGGACGTCGACGTCGACGTCGCCATCGTTGGCGCCGGACCGTGCGGGCTCGCGGCTGCGATCTCCGCCATGCGTGCGGGGCTCAGCGTGCAGGTCTTCGACAAGGGACCGGTCGTGAGCACGATCATCGCGTATCCCACCTATGCGACCTTCTTCTCCACCGCGGAGAAGCTCTCGATTGGCGGGCTGCCATTCGTGCTCGCCGCTGCGAAGCCGACGCGCCAGGACGCACTCGCGTACTACCGCGCCGCGGTGACGCACTTCGGCATTCCCGTCCGCCAGTACGAGGTGGTCGAGCGCATCACCGGCAGCGCGGGCGACTTCACGGTGCATGCGCGCTCGCTGGAAGGTGTGGCGACGGTGCGATGCCGGGCCGTGATCGTGGCCACCGGCTACTTCGGCGCACCCAACGCGCTTGGCGTCCCCGGGGAGTCGTTGCCGCACGTGTCGCACGTGTATCGCGAGGGGCACGAGGCCTTCCAGCGCACGGCCGTCGTGGCGGGCGGCGGCAACTCGGCGGCCGAGGCGGCGCTGGACCTCTGGCGCGTGGGATCGCGGGTGACGCTCGTGCACTTCGGCCCCACCTGGGACAAGCGCATCAAACCCTGGGTGCTTCCCGACGTCACCAACCGCATCGACGAAGGGGGGATTGCCGTGCGATGGAACAGCCGCGTCGCCGCGATCGAGCCGGGCTGGGTGACGATCGAGCCGGCGTCGGGTGGCGAGGCGGAGCGCATCCGTGGCGAGCACGTCTACCTGATGACCGGGTTCGCCCCGGACCTCGCGCTGCTGCGCGACACCGGATGTACGGTCGACCCGGCGACGGGCGTCCCCGCGCACGATCCCGGGACGCTCGAGACCGACGTGCCGGGAGTCTACATGGTCGGCGTGCTCGTGGCGGGATATGACGCGAACCAGGTCTTCATCGAGAACGGGAGGTTCCATGGCGACCGGATCGTCGCGCACCTGACGGGGCGGCCTGTACCGGCCAGCGTCCCTCTCAGTGGAGATCCGGACGCGTAGGGCTGGCGCCGGCGTGTCAGGCGACGCGGCCGGGGATCAATGGCCGGCGGGGCGTGGCTATATTGCGGGTTCGCCCTCACCGACCCGATCAGCCCGCCATGACCGCCGAACGCTCGCAGCACCCCGACGTGATGGAAAAGCTCGTGTCGCTGTGCAAGCGTCGCGGCTACGTCTTCCAGTCCTCCGAGATCTACGGCGGCACCGGATCGGTGTGGGATTACGGACCCCTCGGCGTGGAGCTGAAGCGGAACCTCAAGGACCGCTGGTGGAACGCGATGGTGCGGGCGCGCGACGACATCGAGGGACTCGACGCGGCGATCCTGATGCACCCGAAGGTATGGGAGGCGAGCGGGCACGTCGCGGGCTTCACCGATCCGCTTGTCGACTGCAAGAATTGCCGGAAGCGATTCCGCGCCGACGAACCGAAGATCAAGGGCACGCCGGGGCAGCCCGATGCACAGTGTCCGGCGTGCGGGATGAAGGGCACGCTGAGCGAGCCGCGGCTCTTCAACCTCATGTTCAAGACGTTCATGGGGCCGGTCGAGGAGAGTGCCTCGACGGTGTACCTGCGCCCGGAGACGGCGCAGGGGATCTTCGTGAACTTCCTCAACGTGCAGCAGTCGACGCGGCAAAAGGTGCCCTTCGGCATTGCGCAGATCGGCAAGGCGTTCCGCAACGAGATCACGCCCGGCAACTTCATCTTCCGCACGCGCGAGTTCGAGCAGATGGAGATGCAGTTCTTCGTCGATCCCGAGGGCGACCACATGGCGCACTTCGAGTACTGGAAGGCGGAGCGCATGGCGTGGCACCGCTCGCTGGGGCTCGATGAGTCACGCCTGCTGTTCCACGCGCACGAGGCGGGCGAGCTGGCGCACTATGCCCGCGCGGCGTTCGACGTCCAGTTCGACTTCGGCGGCACGCTCGGCTTCCAGGAGATCGAGGGCGTGCACCACCGTGGCGACTTCGACCTCGGGCGCCACCAGGAGTTCTCCGGCAAGAAGCTCGAGTACTTCGACCAGCCGGCGAACCGCCGCTACGTGCCGTTCGTGATCGAGACGTCGGTGGGGGCGGACCGCACGGCGCTCGCGGTGCTCGTGAATGCGTATCGCGACGAGGCCGTGGAAGGCGAGGCGGAGGGGCGCACCGTGCTCGGGCTGCATCCGTCGCTGGCGCCGGTCAAGGCGGGCATCTTCCCCCTGGTGAAGAAGGACGGCATGCCGGAGTTCGCGGAACAGCTCGCGAAGGAGCTCCGCACGCAGTTCCCGGTGTTCTACGACGAGTCGGGGGCGATCGGGCGGCGGTATCGCCGGCAGGACGAGATCGGCACGCCGTTCTGCGTCACGGTCGACGGGCAGACGATGGAGGATGGCAC
>JACDHQ010000548.1 GCA_013820975.1 Gemmatimonadaceae bacterium | reverse complement strand
GCGCCAAGGAGCATGGTTTTCGAGCACGCATGCGGTCGAAGGGCGGGCGTCGCGTGCTGGCCGCGCGGCGAGCGAAGGGGCGCAAGCGGCTGACCGTCTGAGGCCGGCGGGCCGGCGGGCCGACCCGCCCCCAAGGTTGAGCGTGCCGCTGGAGATGCTGCGAGGTCCACGGGACTTCGCCGCGCTGCAGAGTTCGAGCCGTAGCCGGGTCGACCCACTGATCGTCCTGCGGTTCACCCGAAACGATCGGGGTGGCACGCGGTTCGGGTTCTCCACGGGCCGTAAGCTCGGCGGGGCAGTGGTGCGTAACAAGGTCCGCCGCCGACTGCGGATGCGGATACAGGCGATGATGGCCGGGATCGCGCCCGGCTGGGACGTTCTGGTGGTGGCTCGGCCGGCCGCGGCAGACGCCACCTACGCCGAGCTCGGCGTGGCTCTGGAGCGGCTCATGCGGCAGGCGGGCATCATGCACCGTACGGGGGGCACGGGAGACGCTGCGACACGAGTCCGGAACACTCGGGTCCGGCCGCCCGCCGATCAGGCAGTCGACGGCACACAGGTAGAAAGGAACGCGTGAAGCACCTCGGCATCGGATTGATCCGGCTGTATCGGATCGTGTTCGGCTGGCTGCCCGCGTCCTGCCGGTTCGAGCCCACCTGCTCCCACTACGCGGAGCAGGCGATCGGGCGGTACGGCCTGCTCAAGGGGACCTGGATGGGTGCCAAGCGCATCGCCCGGTGCCATCCCTGGAATCCCGGCGGCTTCGACCCCGTCCGTTGAATCGAGGAAATCCCACCACGAACGTGAGAACGCTTCCCTTCCTCCGCCACCTGGCAGCCCTGGGCCTGATCCTGCTCGCAGCCCTTGCGCTCGCTGGCACGGCTCTCGGAGTAGACGAGACCCAGAGCCCCGCGCCGGGTGTGACGGCAAGCCCCGGGCCGACGCCCGCGGCCGAACCGGGCGCCTCCCCGACGCCGAGCGCATCAGCCGCTGCTTCACCCGGTGCCTCGGTCGCTCCGTGTCCCAACCCGACGCCCGCTCCGACGGGCACCCCGCCGCCGGCCGGCATCACACCCACCCCGACCCAGGCCCCCAACCTGTGTCCCGCCCAACCGAATGGCGCCGACCCATTCAGCCTTCTCGCGTGGCTCTTCACGCCGATCTTCCAGGCTCTGTTCATCGGCCTGGCCTTCTTCTACACGACCCTCGGCGACATCGGCCTGGCGATCGTCGCCCTGACGATCGTGATCCGCATTCTGTTGATCCCGATCTTCCGGGCGCAGATCGTGTCACAGCGCCGGATGCAGATGCTGCAACCCGAGCTGCGCGCCGTGCAGCAGAAGTTCAAGGGCGACCGGGCGCGCGCCAGCCAGGCGCAGATGGCGCTGTACAAGGAGCGGGGCATCAACCCTGCTGCGGGCTGCCTGCCCGCGCTGTTGCAGCTCGTGCTCCTGATCCCCATGTACTCCGTCTTCAACCTCGGTCTCCAGGCCCCCGACGTCAGCTCCATGCTGCGCGTCTTCGGTGTTCAGGTCGTCGACATTGCCTGCCAGACCGGGGATGCTTCTCCTGCCTGCATCGATCCGACCGTCCGCTGGCTGGGTAACCTGGATGCGAGCCGCCCGGAGATCCTGTTCCTGATTCCCGGCATCGCCTTCGGGCTCAGCGCGATCGCCGTGGTGTCTGCGCTGCTGCAGCTGGTGCAGACCCGCATGATGCTGCCCAACAGCACTGACCCCCAGGCGAAGGCACAGCAGCGCATCTTCCTGATCCTGCCGCTGTTTTCGATCATCTACGGATCGTTCCTGCCGGCGGGCCTGTTCATCTACTGGATCGTGACCACGATCTTCTCGATCGTTCAGCAATACCTGATCGCCGGCTGGGGGTCTCTGTTCCCACTGTTCGGGTGGATGCCCGGTTTTGCGCGCGACCACAAGCCACGATTTCCGGTGCTCATGCCGACGCCGGTCTTGGAAACCGTTCAGGGCAAGCCAACACAGCCAGCTCGCCGCAGCCCGACCGACGTGGCGGCAGGCACGATCCGGCCCGCCCGGGCACGAGGGCGCACGAGCCGGCGAGGGAGACGACGATGAGTGAGTACCAGGAGTTCACAGGCAAGAACGTCGAAGAGGCGCTGCGCAACGCGCGTCAAGCGTTCGGCGCCACGGGTCTGGATGATCTCGACTTCGAGATCCTCACGCCGGGCAGCCGAGGCGTCCTCGGCATGGGCGCTGAGCCGGCACGCATCGTGGCGGCGCCGCGGGCGGCCCTGGGCGGAGCGGCCCCCCGTCGGGAAGCAGCTGCCTCGGTGCCGCTGCCGGCCCCCCCGCCACGCCCGGACCGGGACGAGGGCCGGTTCCCTGACCGGGGACGGGACGGCGACCGCGGCGGAGACCGCGGCGCATACCGCGGTGGAGATCGCGATCGTGGCCGCGGAGCTGCGGGCGACCGGGGCGACCGTCCCCCGCAGGGCGACCGTCCCCCGCAG
>JACDHQ010000547.1 GCA_013820975.1 Gemmatimonadaceae bacterium | reverse complement strand
ACCCGCACCAGTTGAGTGGCGGGCAGCGGCAGCGCGTCGCGCTGGCGCGCGCGACGGCGGCGAAACCTGCGGTGCTGTTGCTCGATGAGCCGCTCGCTGCACTCGATCCCTCGCTGCGCGACGACATACGCGAGGCGATCATCACTGCCCAGCAGCTGCACCGGACGGCGGTCGTGCTGGTCACGCACGATCTCGACGATGCCGCGGCACTCGGCGACGCAGTGGCAGTGCTGCTCGATGGACGCATTGCGCAACTTGCGCCACCCGCGGAGCTCTTTGCGGCTCCGGCATCGCTCGCGGTCGCACGCTTTCTCGGCACCATGCACGAACTCTCGGGACGCATCGACAACGGCACGTTGCGGGGCGAGTGGGGCACTCTGCCGCTGGCCGATCTGCGAGCGGGCTCCCATCCCCTGCACGGATCGGCCGCAGTCGCGGTGCTGCCGCGCTCTGCAGTGCGCATAGGCGGCGAAGGCAGCATGAGCGGAAGCGTCGAGGCATTGCGCGCCACCCCTGATGGGCCGGCGCTGATCGTGCGCGTTGGCGCCTCGCGGCTCGTGATCCCGGTGGCGGCACAGTGCTGGCTGCCGGGTGCCGTAGTTCCGCTCCAGGTGGATGCCTCGAAGGTGATCGTCTTTCCCGAGCCAGCGTAGCGCCCGTGTTCGACGATCTCCTGCGTGCGCTCAAGGATCGCCTCTTTCATCCAACGGCAATTGTCGTCGGCCGCTGGCTGTCGCCGAATGCGCTCTCGCTCATTGCGTTCGCGATGGGCGCCGCCGCGGCCATTGCCGCCGCGAACCGGGAATACGGCGCTGCGCTCGCCTGCTGGCTGGTGAATCGCCTCCTGGACGGACTGGACGGCAGTGTTGCGCGCGCGACGGGCAGGCAGACCGATTTTGGCGGGTATCTCGACATCATCCTGGACTTCACCGTGTATGCAGCGCTCCCGCTGGGGCTCGTCTACGGGTCGGGCGACCCCAAGGTCGCGCTCGCGGGCGTGGCGCTGGTCGGCAGCTTTTTCATCAACGCGGCAAGCTGGATGTACCTTGCTGCCATACTCGAGCGGCGCGGCCAGGGTGTGCAGGCTACGGGAGAACGGACGACGATCACGATGCCGCCGGGCCTGGTGGCGGGCGCCGAAACTGTCGTGCTGTACACGCTGTTCCTGCTGCTGCCCGGGCACCTTGCCCTGCTGTTCATGCTCATGACCGCCGGCGTGGCGATCAACATCGTGCAGCGACTGGTGTGGGCGCTCAGGCATCTTTGAGCGTCATCGCGTTCGCGGGAACCGGTGTGCCCGTTCGTGGCTACCTGTGTATGGCGCGATCAATCGCTCAACCATCTCTCCGACATGGCTCTGACATCGGCACGACCGTCCCGACGCTGGCTGATCGCCGGAGTGTGCATTGCCGCGCTCGTCGGGCTGCTGATCGCCGGTCGGGAACTGGCAGGGGTTCTCCCCGCCGTCACACGCTGGGTCGAGTCGCTCGGCGCCGCCGCGCCCGTGCTTTTCGTGCTCGTGTATGCCGCGGCGTCGGTCGCGCTCATCCCTGCATCGATTCTCACGGTCGCGGCTGGTGCGACGTTCGGGCTTGGGCGTGGCGTCCTCTATGTGATGATCGGCGCGAGTCTCGGCGCGGTTGGCGGCTTCCTCATTGCCCGGTACGTCGCACGTGAACGCGTGGAGCGACGGCTCGCGGCCGACCCGCGACTTCGGGAGCTCGATCGCGCCGTCGGCGCGTCCGGCCTCAAGATCATGTTCCTGATGCGCCTTTCGCCGGCGTTCCCGTTCGGCCTGCAGAACTATGCGCTCGGTCTCACCAGCGTACGCCTGCGGGACTACGTTCCGGCGCTCGCCGGCATGCTCCCGGGCACGCTGCTGTATGTATATGCAGGCTCGCTCGCGAAGGAGGTCGCGGCCGTTGCCGGCGGGGTCTCCCCGCCGCGCGGCGCGGCATACTACCTGGTGCTGGGGCTTGGCCTCGTCGCCACGCTCGCGGTTACCATCGTGATCACGCGCATCGCGCGGCATGCGCTTGCGGCACGGGGGGCCGCGCAGACGTGAGCGTGCCGCTGCCCGGCCCGCGACGATCGAACGTGGGCATCGCGCCGTCGAGGCGCGCGACATGCAGCAGATGGGTTATCTGCTACATGTGGACGCCACGGCTTCCGGCCTTGCGCCGGAGCTTTGATGCTCCCGCGGGGTATGGAATGGATCGCGGACCGGAGCAGGAGTTCGCGTCGACGAACGAGTCTGCTCTCGGCGTCGTGTTGAGGCAGGGCCGCATCGCGGCCCGACCATGTGCGGGTATCCGAGGACTCCAGCATGAACCGACGTGATTTTGTGCTAATGGCGGCGCCGCTTGCCCTGATTCCGGTGACCGGATCGTACTTCTTGAATGGCTCGGAGGTGGCACACGCGATGACCAGCCCGAATGCACTTGACGCGGCCGACGATCAGGACCCCGTCGTGAAGCTCAGGAAGAAGCACAGCGAGTGGAAG
>JACDHQ010000546.1 GCA_013820975.1 Gemmatimonadaceae bacterium | reverse complement strand
CTTCTTCGGCGCACGTCCGCGACGCTTCTTCGCCGGCGCATCGTCGGAGGCCTCGGCGTCGTCCGACTCGTCGTCGCCCTCGTCGTCTTCGTCGTCTTCACCGTCGTCGGATTCCGGATACACCAGGTCCGACGCGTGCAGGAACGCGCTCTTCTCAGTCCCGATGTCGACGAACGCTGCCTGGATACCTGGCAGCACCGCCTCGACCCGCCCGAGATAGATGTCGCCGACCATGCGGCGCGCATCGGGGCGTTCCACGAGCAGCTCCACCAACTGCTCGTCCTCCATGATGGCCACCCGCGTCTCGCGCGGGTTGGCGTTGATCAGAATGTCTCGCTTCATCTGGCGACGTCACCATGCGGGAGTGTGCCATCCCGAACCGGGTGATCGACCACGCCGCGCCCGCCCGGCATACGGCCGGGATGGGACGGGGCGGCGTGCGATCGTCGGGCATGGAAAGCCCGGACCGGTACTGGGAGGCGAGCCGATGGACCGTGGCGAGTAACGCTTCGACCACTGCCATCAGGCGAAAGCCTGGAACCGGGCGCGCAGGGGCGACCGGCCAGGCGGGAAGAACGAGGGTAGTCACGGGGGTAAAACTATATGCTACGGACGGATGGGGCCAATCTGGAAGAGCGATGAGCGATGAGCGATGAGGGATGAGGGAAGAGGGATGCGGGAACAGCGGGACAGGAGACGCCGCCCTTCCCGCACCCCGCATCCCTCGTCCCTCGTCCCTCATCGCTGGTCCGCTGTTCCCGCACCCCTCATCCCTCGTCCCTCATCGCTGGTCCGCTGTTCCCGCACCCCTCATCCCTTGTCCCTCATCGCCTTCACAAGGTGTCGCGCAATCACCACCCGCTGGATCTCGGACGTTCCCTCGCCGATCTCGCAGATCTTGGCATCGCGCATCATGCGCTCCACCGGGTAGTCCTTGGTGTAGCCGTACCCGCCGTGGATCTGCACGGCCTTGGTGGTCGCCCGCATGGCGAGCTCCGAGCAGAAGAGCTTGGCCATCGCGGCCTCCTTGGAGAACGGATGCCCGTTCTGCGACAGCCATGCGGCGTGGTACATGAGGTGGCGTCCGGCTTCGAGCTCGGTCGCCATGTCGGAGAGTTGAAAGCTCACTCCCTGGAAGTTCACGATCGCCTGGCCGAACTGCTTGCGTTCGCTGGCGTACTTGAGCGCCTCCTCGAACGCCCCCTGCGCAATCCCGAGGGAGAGTGCGGCGATCCCGATCCGGCCGGAGTCGAGCGTCCGCATGAAGTTGGTGAAGCCCTTCCCCTGCTCGCCGAGCAGGTTCTCATCGGGGACCTCGACGTCCTCCATCACCAGCTCTGCCGTGTCTGATGCGCGCCAGCCGAGCTTGTCCTCCTTCTTGCCGGCGCGGAACCCGGCCATCGCCGGGAGCGAGGCGTCATGACCGACGCCGACCGCCTCGGCCGCGGCAAGGTCGACCGTGGGCTTCGTCATGATGAACGCGCTGATCCCCTTGGTTCCCTTCCCCGGATCGGTCACCGCGGTCACGACGAAGATCTCGCCGACGCTGCCATGGGTGATGAACCGCTTGCTGCCGTTCACTATCCAGCGCCCGTCGCGCCGCACGGCGGTGGTGCGCGTGCCGCCCGCATCGCTGCCGGCGTCGGGCTCGGTGAGGCCGAAGCCGCCAAGGACGCGGCCGCTCGCCAGCAGCGGCACATAGCGCTGCCGCTGCTCCTCGGTTCCGAAGTGTACGATCGGCGACGTCCCCAGCGTGGTGTGCGCCGACACGGTCAGCCCGTGTGACGCATCGACCCGGGCGAGCTCCTCGATGACGATCATGTAGCTGAGCAGGTCCAGGCCAGCGCCGCCCAGATCCTCGGACCACGGGACGCCGAGGAGTCCGAGCTCGCCCATCTTCCGGATGTTTTCCCAGGGGAAGGTCGAGTCGGCATCGTGGCGGGCGGCGACGGGGGCGACTTCGTCGCGCGCAAAGGCCCGGACCATCTCGCGAACGGCCCCGTGCTGCTCGGTGAAGTACAGCGAATCGTGCATGGTTCAGGGATTCAGGCGGCGTCGGTTTCGTCGGCGCTGCGAACGACTTCGAGGAAGCGCGCGCCGTACCGTTCGAGTTTCGTCGGACCCACGCCCCGGATCTCGCCAAGGGCGTGCTCACTGCGCGGCTTGCGGACGGCCATCTCCGCAAGCGTTCGATCGGGGAAGATCACGTACGCGGGAACCTTGTCTGCCCGCGCCAGCTCCGAGCGCAGGGCGCGAAGGCGGACGAGCAGCTGCTCATCATGCGGGTTCAGTGCCGGCGCTTCTGCCTGGTCGGCAGGCGACGGGACCCGGCCCGCGCGCGCGCGCCTGACCGGCTTTGCCGTCCTTGACACCGGCGCCCGTCGCTCCCGCGACTGGGGGACGTGGGTGCCGAGGCAGATGTCGCAGTTGCCGCACGTGGCGGTTGCTGCGGGGTCCCCGAAATATCTGAGCACGAATCCGCGGCGGCAACCACGCGTATATGCGTAT
>JACDHQ010000072.1 GCA_013820975.1 Gemmatimonadaceae bacterium | reverse complement strand
TCAGCGTCATCATCGTCATCGTCGTCGTCGTCGTCGTCGTCGTCGCCGTCGAGGTCGTCATCATCGTCGGGATCGAGCTCGCCGAACCCGTCGCTCTCGTCATTGTCGTCGAGGGGCTCGTCTTCGGGATCGTCGTCCCGCGGCGAGAGCTGCCGCTCCGACGCGCCGAACAGTGCCGACATTGCGTGACTCTCCATGAGGGAAATGGGACTGCCGTTCAGCTTGCGCGATCGCGCTTCGATTCGCGCGACTGCCGCTTGCGATCCGACGCGCTGAGGAAGCGCTTGCGCAGACGAGTCGTCTCCGGCGTCACCTCGATCAACTCGTCGTCTTCGATATACTCGAGGGCCGCTTCCAGCGTCAACTCCCGCGGCGGCTCGAGCTGGATGTTTTCGTCCGTGCTCTTCGACCGCATGTTCGTGAGCTTCTTTTCCTTCGTCGGGTTCACGTCGAGATCCCCCGGACGGCTGTTCTCGCCCACGATCATTCCCTGGTACACCTGCTCGCCCGGCTGGACGAACAGGGTCGAGCGATCCTGCAGGTTCGCCAACGCGAATGCGACGACCGTGCCATCCTCCATCGATACCATCGAGCCGCGCATGCGCCCCGCCAGCGGTCCCGCCCACGGCCCGTACTCGAGGAACCGGTGATGCATGATCCCCGTGCCGCGCGTGTCGGTGAGGAACTCGGAGCGGTAGCCGAACAGGCCACGCGCCGGGATACGATACAACAGCCGCACCATCCCCTGCCCGGGATTCTTCATCTCGAGCATCTCGCCGCGTCGCGGACCGATCTTCTCGATCGCCGCGCCGACGAACTCCTCCGGGACATCGACCATCAGCTCTTCATAAGGCTCGAGCCGCTCGCCGCTCGCCCCCTCGCGCGTGATCACGCGCGGCCGCGACACCTGGAACTCGAACCCCTCGCGCCGCATCGTCTCCATCAGGATCGTGAGGTGCAGCTCGCCGCGTCCCGAGACCGACCATGTGTCTGTCGCGTCAGTGTCCTCGACCCGTAGCGCCACGTTCCGCTCGAGCTCACGATAGAGCCGCTCCCGCAGCTGCCGCGACGTCACGAACTTCCCTTCCTTGCCCGCAAAGGGGGAGTTGTTGACCATGAAATCCACCGAAATCGTCGGCTCCTCCACGGCGATGCCGGTCAGCCGCTCCGGTTGCTGCGCATCCGCGACCGTCAGACCGATCTCGACCCCCTCGAATCCCGCCAGCGAGACGATCTCGCCCGCAGACGCCTCCGCCACCTCGAGGCGGTCGAGCCCCTCGTACACGTAGAGCTTCGTCACCCGCCCCTGCGACATAGGCTGCGTCTCGTCATACGGGAGCAGCGCCACGGTGTCGCCGACCTTGACGGTGCCGCGCTCGATGCGACCGATTGCCAGGCGTCCGAGGTACGGAGAGTGGTCGATCGTGGACACCAGCATCTGGAACGAGCCGGCGGCGTCGCTCGGCGGCTGCGGCACGTGCGCGACGATCGCGTCGAAGAGCGGGGCGAAGTCCACCGGCGTCACGTCGAGGTCCATCGTGGAAACCCCCTCGCGCGCTGACGCGTACACGACCGGGGCATCGAGCTGGGCCTCGTCTGCCTCGAGCTCGATGAACAGGTCGAGCACCTCGTCGTGCACGCGGTGCGGGTCGGCGCCAGGCCGGTCGATCTTGTTGATACAAACGAGCGGGACGCGGCGCAGCTCGAGCGCCTTCCGGAGCACGAACCGCGTCTGCGGCATGGGACCGTCGAACGCGTCCACCACGAGCAGCACGCCGTCGACCATCCGAAGGATACGCTCCACCTCGCCACCGAAATCGGCGTGGCCGGGAGTGTCGACGATGTTGATCTTCGTGCCCTTCCAGCGGACCGAAGTATTCTTGGCAAGAATGGTGATGCCCCGCTCGCGCTCGAGCGGGTTCGAGTCCATCACGCGTTCCTGGACGACCTGATTCTCACGAAATGCCCCCGCCTGGCGGAGCATCTTGTCGACGAGGGTGGTCTTCCCGTGATCGACGTGCGCGATGATGGCGATATTCCTGATCTGCATAGCCTGAAAAGATACCCGGACCGAGCGATGGGAAACAAGGCGAAGGGGGCTTTTTCCACGCGCACGCGAAAGTCCGGCCGGCGGGCCGGGGAACACCCGACATTCCCGTCCCGAATGTTTCCTCTGGCGCGAGGCCTGCGACGATCGTAGAGTCCGGGCAGGATCGCCCCCGCGATCCCCCGCTCTCACAGTCTGTAGGAGGTGGCCAATGGAAAAGCACGACGAATCCGCGAACCACGACTATCCGCTGGGCCGGGGCTACGGCCATGACTACATGCGCGGCGGCGAGGTCCTCGGCGGCTACGGTTACGCGGATCGAGAGGAATACGCCAAGCCCATCGGGGAGCTTCAGAGGTCCGAGCAGCGCTCATCGGGGGACGAGCGACGAAACGAGTAGCAGCGATCAGCGATCAGCGAAAGCGGAATGCGCCGCCCGAAGGGGGCGGCGCTTTGTTTTTTTCCGCTCCCACCCCCGACTCCCGTCTCCAATGTCCCTCACGGGTGCAGATGGAGCTCCCGGTCGTACATCTCGGAGCGCTCCAACTGCACGGTCACGTGACCGATGTCCATGTCGCGCATCGCGTCGTGGATCGCCTCGAGCACCTGCTGGTGCTGCTCTGCCTCGCGAACGATCGCGTGGGCGCTCATGGCGATGATCCCGGAGGTAACGGTCCACACGTGCAGGTCGTGCACCGACTCGACGTGCGCCACCGCCGAGAGTCGCGCGCGGACGTCGTCGATCGCGATGTGCGACGGGGTGGCCTCGAGCAGCACGTCCACCGCTTCTGAAACGAGGCGCCACGCCCCGCGGACGATGAGCATCGTGCTGAGGACGGAGGCCACCGGGTCGGCCTGCAGCCACCCCGTCGTCTGGATCACGACGGCCGCGGTGATCGTGGCCACCGACGCCAGCAGGTCGCCGAGGACGTGGAGGTACGCGCCCCGGACGTTCATGTTGTGCTGATGCGAGCCGTGCAGTGCCCAGGCGGCCGCGACGTTCACGAGCAGTCCGGCGACCGCCACCGTGAGCATCACCCCGGTCCCGATCGGCTCGGGAGTGCGGAAGCGCAGCACCGCCTCGACGCAGATCCAGATCGAGATCACGAGCAGCGCCGCCCCGTTGAGCAGCGCGGCGAGGATCTCCCATCGCAGGTAGCCGTAGGTCTTCTGCGGGGACGCCGCCTGGCGGCTGAACCAGGCGACGAACAGCGACAAGCCAAGGGCGCCGACATCGGTGAGCATGTGCCCGGCGTCCGCCAGCAGCGCGAGCGAGTTGGAGACGATGCCGCCGACGACTTCGGCAATCAGGAAGGTCGCGGTGATGAAGAGCGCGAAGCGCAGCGCGCGGGTCGCCTTGGCATCGCCCGCCGTCGCCACGCGGTGTCCGCCCGGCCCGTGCGATGCGCAGTCATTCGCGCTCACGTGGCGCCGCTCACGGCGTGCCGCTCACGTGGCGCCGCTCACGTGGCGCCGCTCACGGCGTGCAACCGGCGCGTGCGGCGCACGATGGACGCGCACAGGAGCATCGCCTCGATCATGCTCCCCGGATCCGCGATGCCGCGCCCTGCAATATCGAGCGCCGTGCCGTGATCGGGGGAACAGCGCGGAAAGGGAAGGCCCAGCGTGACGTTCACCGCATGGCCGAATGCGGCAACCTTGATGGCGGTCATCCCGACGTCATGGTACGGCGCAACGACGGCGTCGAACTCGCCACGCATCGCCCGCACGAAGACCGTATCGGCGGGCAGCGGTCCCACGAGCCCCGCGGCGGCGGCAGCGGGGGCAAGTACCCTGGCGTCCTCGTCCCCGAAGCGGCCACCATCGCCGAGGTGCGGGTTCAGTCCGCAGAGGGCGATGCGCGGCTCCGGGATGCCGAACCACGCGGACAACCCATTGCGCGTCACCCGCGCGGCCCCGGCGATGGCCTCGGCCGTTACCGCGTCGGGCACCTCCCGGAGGGCGATGTGCGTGGTGGCCAGCACCACGCGAAGTGGGTTTCCCCCTGCCCCGCCCCGCACGGCCGCCAGCATCATTGCAACGGGGCGGCCGGTGAGCGCGGCGAGCATCTCGGTGTGCCCAGGGTAGTCGAACCCGCCCGCCTGGAGCGCGGCCTTGTCGAGTGGCGCCGTGACGATCCCGTCCACTGCTCCCGCCAGGGCAAGCGCCACCGCCCGCTCGATCGCGAGCCCTGCCATCCGGCCGGCCTTCGACGGATCCCCGCTGCCGTCCCATGCGCCGATCACGACGTCGGGCGTGACCTGCGCACCGCTCGGTCCAACGACGACGTACCGGGCAGCGTCCGTGGTCCGGGCGTCCCGCAGCGCGCCCGCGATGATCTCCGCGCCGATCCCGCGCGGGTCGCCCACGGTGACAGCGAGGCGCGGCTTCTCCTGCAGCGTTACGTGCTCTGGTGCAGTCATTGAGACGGGGCAGGTGCCAGCAGCGCCGTCCCCATCGCAGGGACAACGATTCCAGCGTAATGCCGCGGCCGACGCCGGGTAACGGCTCGCTAGAAAGCGGCGAGCGAAATCTCGCTCAATCGGACGGACACATAGGTCGCGTCGCGTAGCGAGTCGATGAAGCGACGAAAACCGCCTTCCTGTGCCAGCGACTGCCGGATGCGCTCGCGCCAGTCGGCGAGGCGCGGCGGGCCGCCTTCGGCGAAGCTCGCAATCTGGAGTGCCACGAACTTCGGGACATCACTGACACCGGGGATTTCGAAGGTCACGATGTCGCCGACCGCCTTGTTCGCGACCGCATTGCGGTAGCTCTCGGGCAGCGAGTCCACGGGGAAGGGCGCGAGCACGCTCGTCTCTTCCTTGCTCGCGTAGTCGTGATACCTGCGCGCAAGCGAGTCGAAGGGAGTTCCGGCGCCCCAGCGGGTGGCGACGCTGTCGGCCAGCAAGCGGGTGCGCTCGATGTCCGCGGGCTGCACGTCGGCCCGGATGAGGATGTGACGCGACCGGACCTCTCCGGGCTGGCGGCGGTCGACGCGGATGACGTGGAAGCCGAACGGTGTCTCGATCACCGGCCCGAGCTCGCCGGGACGCAACGAGAAGATCCACCGCTCGAACTCCGGCACCATCTGGCCGGGACGCGCCCACCCGAGGTCCCCACCGACTTCGCGCGTCCCGTCCATCCCCTCGCGCCGCGCCACCTGCTCGAACGCAACGCCGCTCCGGATCTCGGCGAGCAGCGAGTCGGCCTTGGCGCGCGCGCGTGCCTTTGCGTCCTCGGATGCCGCAGTGGGGATGACGATCTGGCGGAAGGTGATGCTGGGCGGGCGCTGCGGAAGCCGCACGCGCTGCCGCTCGAAGGCCTCGCCTATCTCACGCTCGCTCACGTTGGTCGGCACGATCCGGCCGTCCTGCCGGAGGGAGTCGATGAGGCGCTGCTGCAGCTGCGTGCGCCGGAGCTGCTCGGCGATGTAGCGGCGATATTCCTCGGGCGTGCCAAGGCCGGCGCCCTGCAGCGCGCCGCGGAACTCCTGATCGCTCGGGAACTGGTCGCGGACCTGCTTGACCTGCCGGTCGACTGCGAGCGTGACATCCGCGTCGGCGAGCTCGATCTTGAGGTCCGCCGCCTTCTGCAGCAGCACCTCGTCGTCGATCATCTGGTCGAGGACGTCGCGTGCGAACGCGAGCCGCCCCGCCGAATCCGTGGGCACTTGCACGCCTTCCTGGCGCATCGTGTTGATGCGCCCCTGAAGCTCATACATGGTGATGGGGCTGGCGCCGACCACGGCGACGATGCGGTCAAGGCTGACCCGCTCCTGCGGTGCCGCCTGGGCACCGGCCGAGTGTGGGCCGACAACGAGGGCGGCCGCGAGGGCGGCTGCCAGGGTCTGGAACGAACGGGAGGAGAGTCGCATACGGAGGATCAATACCCGGTGTGTGCCGGCTGGGTCCGAACAACAACGGCCCGCCGCGACAGGTGCGGCGGGCCGTCGAAAGGTACTCAGGGGTTGATCAGGGCTGTGGCTGGTTGCCCGGCGCCTGGCCAGCCGGCCCCTGCCCCGCGGGCGGCATCGGGATGGCCGTGCCGGGCTGCGCCGCCGAACGTGTCGAGTCCGCGGCAATCCGGACGACCTGGGCACGCTCGACCGCGCGGTCGATCCCGGCCTGCGTGACGCGGCCCTCGAACTTCTCACGCAGCGCGGTGCCGAGGACCGCGGGGACCTGCACCAGCTGCGCCTGCCCCGCCATCATCCGGTCGAGGTACGCCTCGACACGGGCCGCGGCGATCCGCTCGCGCTCCGACGGTGTCGAACCGCTGTCGGCGAGCTGCTGCGGCGTGACGCCAAGCTGTTCCCACATCGACGAGACGAGCTGGCTCCAGTCGGAGACGAGCCGTGCCCGCTCGTCGGCCGGCATGCCGAGCCCGGCACGCTCAGCCTCGCGCACGAGCAGTTCACGGCGGGTGACCTCCTCGACGAACTGGCGGAGCACGGAGTCTGGCGCCGCAGCGATCTGCTGGGCCGCCGCGGGGCCCTGTGCGGCGTTCACGGCACTCACCACCTCGCCGACGGTCAGTTCCCCACCCTGATACGTCGCGAGGACGTCATCACTGCCGAGGCTCTTGTCGAAATCGGCGGCAGCGCGCTTGAGCTGCGCCGGGGCATCATCCTTTACGGAGACGCGGGCCGTCGTTGCGAGGCCGGCGAGGTACGTGCTCTCGGCGCGCTGCATCGACGACTGACCGTACTGCTCGGCGAACTGGTCGCGCGCGAGTGCATACGGCAGGCGCTGCGCGATGTGGAAGCCGAACTGCGTCTCGAACACCGGGGAGATCTGGCCCGGCTGGAGCGCCGCCACCGCGTCGGAGAACTGCGGCACCATCATCTGGCGCGGGTAGACGCCGAGCATCCCGCCGCGCTCGCCGCCCCCCGGCTCCGTCGTGTACCGCGCCGCCATCTGCGCGAAGTTGTCCGGCGTCACCTGGGCGCGCGCCTGGTCGGCAATGCGGCGCACCGAGTCCTTCTGCGCCGGCGTGAGGTTCTCGGTACCGAGCAGGATGTGGCGTGCGGCGTACAGCCCACCCTGCGCCGAGGTATATGCCTGCTCGGTGGCCGTGTCGGCCGTCCATCCGCGCGAGACCGAGTCCATCAGCTGCTGGATCTTGATGTTGTCCACGATCGACCGCGCGGCTGCCATCACCGTTGCCGTGTCGCTCATCGTGTCGCCGCGAGCGGCAGCGAGGCCGAGCAGCTGATAGCTGACCCACAGGTCAGCGACGACGCGCGCGTTCTCCTTGGAGACCGGAACCTGGAGGTTGGAGCCGCCGAGGAGCTCGCCGAGGCGGGTGACGGACAACTCCTGGCCGGCGGCGCGCGCGGCGACGTCGACGTGCGCCGTGAATGCCTCCTTGAGGCCGTCGCAGGCGGTGAGCATGCCGGCAGCCGCGACGAACGCGGCGAGGGTGCGGATTCGCATTTGTGGAGACGACTCGAGGTGAAGCGGCCGAAGCGGCCCGGTCAGGACACGAGACTGCGCAGCGCCCGCACGAGCCCTTCGAGCATCGTCCCGCCACCAAGCCTCGTGAGCTTGAGCGAGAGCGGATGTGCGCGGCGAACTTCGGCCTGGAACTGCACGTCGTGGAAGGCCGCGGACAGCCCCTTCATCCGGGGCGCCGCGGTATCCCTGAAGTTAATGCGGGCCTCGGCGCCACGCACCAGGATGCCCTCAATGCCGAGGGCGGCTCCCAGCTGCCGCAGCGACGCGATGGCGAGCATTGCCTCGGCCGGCGGCGGGAGGGGGCCGAAGCGGTCGCGCAGCTCCCCGCGGAGGACGTCGATTTCCTCCTGCCGCTCGGTGCGGGCGAGTCGGCGGTACACATCGAGCTTGGCGTCCTGGTCCCCGATGAACTCATCGGGCAGGAAGTTCGGCACGTCGGCCGAGACGTCGGCAGGCACCGGCCTGGGCGGGGCATCGCCGCGCTGAAGGCGGGTCACGGCCTCGTCGAGCATGCGGAGGTAGGGGTCGAACCCGACCGCATGGACATACCCGGACTGCTCGGGCCCGAGGATGTTGCCGGCCCCGCGCAGCTCCATGTCCTTGAGGGCGATGCGGTAGCCGGCCCCGAGCTCGGTGTGGTGCTCGAGCA
>JACDHQ010000545.1 GCA_013820975.1 Gemmatimonadaceae bacterium | reverse complement strand
GCGTTGACGATCGCGGCCCGGGCGAGGCGCATCGTATCGCCGCCATCGCAGACCTCGTCGACGACGAGCACCCGCTGGCCGCGGACGACGGGCGGGACCTCGCCGAAGACCGCCGGGGTCTCGCGGATCGAGTCGCTCTGGTAGCGGCGGCTCACGGTGATCGAGGCGAAGTCGAGGTCGAGGATCGCCGCGACCGTCGCGCCGGGGACGACCCCGGCGGTCGCGATCCCGATGACGACATCGGCGTCGAAGTCCCGGGCGACCCGGAGTGCGAGCGCACGTGACAGCTCGCCGAACATCGGCCAGTCTACCACGAACACGCCCTTTGAAAGCTCGACGTCGTAGCGGCGAGGCGACATGAGGATCCCGGCGGAGGGTGAGGCCCGTCCCAGGGGCAGGATGCGCGCCGTGCCGGGGGCGAGCAGGTAGCGGGCGTGAAGTCTGCAAGATAGCTTGCCGGACGTCGGGCCGGCCCGCCGTGCGTCGCCCCGGCGCCCCTCCTGATCACATTTCTTCCCCCCTCGAAACGCATGTCCTGGTGGAGTCGCCTTCTCGGCGGCAAGGTCGGCGGCAGTCCCAAGCCGCAGCGCCTCGACTACCTCAGTGAAGCCCTCGCGCTCGAGCGTCAGGGAGACTATGACGCAGCCCTGACGTCCTACCGCCTCGCCCTGCGCGACCGGCCGAACGACCGCCGGATCCTCCAGAACATGGCGATCGCCTTCTCCAAGACCGGGCAGATCGAGGATGCGGTCCGTTGTTACCGTCGGGCCCTCGAGGTCGATCCCTCCAGCTCTGGTGCGCACTACGGCCTCGCCTTTCTCCTCCTCAAGCGGAAGGACTGGGCAGGGGGCGAGTATCACCTCGAGGCGTTCCTGAGCCATCCGCCTTCGAGCCCCGAGGCGGAGCGCTGGGTGCGACACGCCGAGACGACCCTGGGACGGCTCCAGCGGGGCGAGATCGAAGTCACCTCCGAGCTCGAGACCTAGCGTGCCGGGCGTCCTGACGGTGGTCAGCCAGAAGGGGGGCGTCGGCAAGACGACGACCGCCGTGAACCTCGCCGCGGCGTTCGCGCACCGGGGGCTCAAGACCCTGCTCATCGACGTCGACCCGCAGGGGGCGGTGCGCCATGCGCTGGGGCTCCACGGCGGGCCCGCGCTCGGGATGGCCGACTACCTGCTCGGGGAGCATTCGCTGGCGGATGTCGTGCAGGCCTCGGGGCAGCCCTGGCTGCGGGTGCTCACCGCCGGCAGCGTGGCCGAGCGGGGCGATCATGAGGAGTACCTGCGCGCCGTGTCTGCCCCGGGGAGACTCGATGACCTGATGGCGCGCGCCGTTGGGCGCGGCCACATCGTGGTGCTCGACACTCCGCCGGGCCTCGGACCCGTGACGCGCGCGGTGCTCGCCGTGAGCGACCATGTCGTCATCCCGATGCAGTGCGAGCCGCTGGCATTGCAGACGTCCGGCCAGCTGCTGCGCGGGATTGCGGAGGCGTGCGGCGCGCGCCCGTCGCTCTCCGTCGCCGGGATCGTGCTGACGATGTACGACGAGTCGAACGAGATGTGCCGGCGCGTCGCGAGCCTGGTGCGCGAACAGTTGCCGCCGGAGCTCGTCTTCGACACGGTGGTGCCGCGCTCGAATGCAACGACCGATGCGATGGCCGCGGGGCAGCCGGTGGTGCTGCGGTCACCGGACGATGCGGCAGCGCTCGCGTACATCTCGCTCGCCGGCCAGTTGGCCGGGCGGCTGCTGTGATGGAGGGGGCAGCCCGCCGCGCGACCGACGATGACGCGGGTCCCCGCACCGCGTTCGGTGTGCGCGCCATGCGCCTCGCGGCGACCGGCGCCCTGCTCCTGGCGCCCGCGTGCCTGGACCTCAGCGCGCCGACGGACGGCATCGAGTCGATCTCTGCCCTCATCACGCCGTTCCCCGCAGTCGTCGCCGGCGACACGTTGCGCGACTCGCTCGGTATCGCGCGGCGGCTCGACCTCCTCGCCTTCACGGGGCGTGGCGATACAGTGCGCGATCCCGAGGGGCTGCGCTTCTTCATCACGGAGACGGGATCGGGGGCACGCATCGAGAACGGATTCCTGATCGCCGGAGATGAGACGGGCTCGATCCAGCTCGTCGGCCAGGTGCCCGGGCTGCAAACGCCGCCAGTCACGATTCAGGTCACGCCGCGGCCGATCCTCGTGCGTGCCGAGCCGGCGGCGAGCGGCGACACGGTCACGCTGCCGCTGAAGCAATACGGGTTCGTCGCCACGGTGACGTCGGATCCGCTCTCCGTGCGGGTGATCGGCGCGCCGGGCGGCACGACGCCGGTGAATGGATGGATCGTGCGCTATCGCATCACACGGCAGCCTGCCGGGGTCTCCCCGACGGCACTGGTTGCCTACCTCGTCAATGACCAGAATCGCGCGCTCCGCGGCGACAGCCTGAGCGCGATCGACACGACCGCCAGCGGTGTCGCATCGCGGCGGATCGTGTTGCGCCCCGACTCCCTGCGACGGCTCACCGATAC
>JACDHQ010000544.1 GCA_013820975.1 Gemmatimonadaceae bacterium | reverse complement strand
GGTCTCGGACTCCCCCCGGCCCCCGTGGATCGCAAGCGGCCGGCGGAGCCGGATGGACTCGGGCACGACGCTGTCGATGAAGGCATCGAGCGAGTCGTGGCCCAGGGCGGCCAGCATGTCGGCGATGTCCCCGTCGCGGGGGCCGATGTGGCGGGGAACGAAGGGATCGGAGGCGGCCGCTGCGGGCGCCTGCTTGGTCGTCGTCGGCATTCGGTTTTGGTACCTCGAAGAGACCCCGAAATGTACCTTCAGGGTCAAGGCAAGGCCGGGACGCGGGGGCCGCGGCGGTTGCTCATTCCCGCAGCCGTGCGTCGTAGCACGAAGGGCGAATACCCGTCAGCCCGCATGGTAGCACCCGCCCGCACCCCTACCTCGCCGATGCGCTCCCTGCTTCGACTCCTCCCGGTGGTGGCGATCCTCGCCAGCACCGCCTGCCGCGACTCATCGACGACCGCCGGCGACTCGGCCAACGCGGACGCCACCGCTGGAGGTACGCTGGTGCTGGCCAGCGCCGGCGATGCGGACAACCTGCTCCCCGGGATGTCCACCGCGATCACCAGCCAGCAGGTCGTCGACCTCGTGTTCGATCGCCTGGCCGAGATTGGGGGGGACCTCAGCGTCGTGGGCGATGCCGGGTTCAAGCCGCAGCTCGCCCGCCGTTGGACGTGGGCGGCCGATTCCCTCTCGATCGCATTCGAGCTCGACCCGCGCGCCCGGTGGCACGACGGCCGACCGGTGCGGGCGTCGGACGTGCGGTTCAGCTACTCGCTCTACCGCGATCCGTCGCTCGCCTCGCAGGTCGCGCCGAACATCGCGAGCATCGACTCGGTCACGGTGCGGGATTCGCTGACGGTCGTCGCCTGGTACGCCAAGCGGAGCCCGCAGCAGTTCTTCGACGCGGTGCATCACGCGCTCATCGTTCCGGAGCATGTGTACGGCACCGGGCCGCTGTCGCAGCTTCGCGGCTCCGACCGGTCACGCAATCCCGTTGGCTCGGGGCGCTTTCGGTTCGTGCGCTGGGACGCCGGGTCGCGCATCGAGCTCGTGTCGGACACTGCGAACTATCGGGGCCGTGCGCTGCTCGACCGCGTGATCTGGACGCTGGCCGCCGATCCGGCCGGAGCGCTCGCCCGCATCGTCGCCGGCGAGGCAGACTTCTTCGAGGCCGTGCCGGCCGATCGCGCACCGGCCATCGATTCGCTCCCCTCGATCCGCGTATTCGCGTACCCGGGGAGCGGCTATGCCTTCATGGGGATGAATTCGCGCGATGGGCGCGGCAGCAGTGCACCACATCGCGTCTTCGGCGACGTGCGCGTCCGGCGCGCGCTCACGATGGCAACGAACCGCCCGGCGCTGCTGGAGAACGTGTTCGGCGGATACGGGCTGCCGGCGTACGGGCCGTTCCCGGCGTCGATGGCAATTTCAGACACGACGATCCCGCAACTCCCGTTCGACACCCTGGCCGCGCGCGCGCTGCTCGACTCGGCAGGTTGGCAGGTCGGCGCGGGGGGCATTCGGCAGAAGGACGGTCGTCCTCTTCGCTTCTCCCTGCTGGCGCCGCAGTCGAGTGCGCCGCGCATGGCGTACGCCGTCCTCCTCCAGGCCCAGTTTCGGCGCGTGGGCGCCGATGTGCGCCTCGAGACCGTCGATTTCCCGACGTCGGTGACCCGGTCGCGCGATCGCGATTACGACGCAGCGCTCCAGGCATGGGGAACCGGTCCGGGGCCAGGCGCATTCCGTGGCCGCTGGGGTAGCGAGACCGCGATGACAGGAGACAATCTCGAGGGGTACCGCAATCCCGCGATGGATGTCCTCGTTGACAGTGCGCTCGCCTCCTACGACCCGGAACGCACGAAGTCGCTCATGCGGCGCGCCTACGAGTTGATCATCGCCGACGCGCCGGCCATCTGGCTGTATGACCTGGTGCCGGTTGCTGCCGCCCACGAGCGGCTGCGGATCCCGGCGTTCCGCGCCGACAAATGGTGGGTCCATCTCGCCGACTGGTACATCCCCGAGGGCGAGCGCATCGAGCGGGACCGCATCGGGCTCCGCGCCGCGCCCGTCCCCTGACCGGTGGGGCGGTACCTCCTGGGCCGCCTGCTGCAGACGCTGGCCGTCGTCCTCCTCGTGACGTCGGCCAGCTTCGTCCTCGTGCACCTCGCGCCGGGCGACCCGTTCGCGACCGAGGATCCGCGGGTGACGGAGGAGATGCGCGAACGCTGGCGCGCCGAGTTCGGGCTCGACCGGCCGCTCGGCGAGCAGTACGTGCGCTACATCGGCAACGCGGCTCGCGGAAACCTCGGGTTCTCCTTCTCGCTGCACCGGCCCGTCGCGCACGCCATCGCTGACGCACTGCCGCGGACGCTGCTGCTCGTCGCCGTCGGCGGGGGCCTCGCGCTCCTGGTGGGCATCGCGCTCGGCGTGTACCAGGCCATGCACGGGGGCACGCCGGCCGAGCGCACGATCAGCGGCGCCTCGCTGCTCGCCTACTCGCTCCCCGACTTCTGGGTGGCGATCATC
>JACDHQ010000543.1:1959-2521 GCA_013820975.1 Gemmatimonadaceae bacterium | reverse complement strand
GCTGGAACATGATTCCCAGCACCACGCCGACTATCGCGGCGACGAGCGGGGCGGGGACGAGCCTGGCCACTTTTGTGAGCAGAGGCCACAGAAACATGATGAGCACGGCGGCTACCCCGATGATCATGGGGTAGAGGCTGAAGTTGGCCAGGCTGCTGGGTATCGCGAGCAGGGGATTCAGTCCGTGGAGAACCGGCCAGTCGTGGGGGATGACGCCGTGGGCGGGATCGAGTGTGACGCCGAGGGCCACGTGGATCTGCCGCGACATGATGATCACGCCGATCCCCGCGAGCATGCCATGCACGACCGAGAGCGGGAAGAAGTTCGTCATCTTCCCCGCCCGCAGGAGCCCCAGCACGATCTGAATGGCTCCACACACTACGCCGACCGCCAGAGCGTACCGATAGCCAGCGAGCAGATCCCCTTCACCCAGCGTTTCGATCGCGCCCAGCACGATCACGATGAGGCCCGCCGCGGGCCCGTTGATCGTGACGTACGATCCGCTCAGCAATGAGACCAGCACTCCGCCGATGATGGCGGTAATGACGCCGGCGATCGGCGG
>JACDHQ010000543.1:0-1949 GCA_013820975.1 Gemmatimonadaceae bacterium | reverse complement strand
CCCCCGAAGCGAGGGCGATCCCGAGCGAGAGCGGCAGCGCGATCAGGAAGACGATGAATCCCGCGAGGATGTCGGTCTTCCAGTTCTCGGCCAGTCCGGGAAGCCAGTCCCTCGGTACGAGCAGCTTCTGTTGCGCCACCGCGGCGGTCCCTGAGCGCGTCGCCATCTCCGAATCTCCTGTGTCGGTGTGTCCTAACCTGCTGCCATTCGCTGGCGATCCAGCAACAACGCCTTGACCATATCCCGGATCGAGAGCACCCCGACGAGGCGCCCCTCATCCACGACGACGAGATGACGGAATCCCCTCTCCATCATCGTCCTGGCGGCGTCGACCACGTGCCATTCCGATGTGATCGTCACAGCGTCAGGTGTCATGTAGGCGGCCACGAGGGTACTGCCAGGATCAACGCCGTCCGCCATCGCACGCAGGAGGTCGCGCTCTGTGGTGATGCCGAACCCTGCGCCGCGCGGCTGCGGCGAGACCAACGCGGAGCCCACCCGGCGAGCCCGCATCCGTCTGGCCGCCTCAGCCAGCGTTTCGTCATGGCGGACCGCGACGATATCCTGCTCGGTGACGAACGGCCGGACGATCATCGGCTACGGCCCGGAGCCATGGTGCTCGCTGCCCGATCCCCGCGGGGGGCAGGCACAGGTCGAGAAGCCGGTACCAAAGGTGAAGCCGAGCACGGTCGCGACGTGTCCGCCGACGAAGTCGAAGTACGCCCCGGGCGAAACCGTGAGCGGGCCGATGTGGGCGAGATCGACCGCGGCTCCGGCACGGAAGAGCATCTCGCTGTGGCCGCCAGCGAACTCCAGGCCGGGCCCGGCGAGCAGCTTGAGCGCTTTCACGGGGCGGAGCGAGAGAGTACCGGCCAGGATCACATGCTCGGGTTCGCTGCCGATGGCGGCGTCAAGCAAGGCCCCTGCAGCCAGCCGGCCATCCCAGACCGGGAGGAGGCCTTCGTAATCCGCGCCGACAGTGAAGCTCGAGTGGCCCTCAACCCGCGTCACGCCGAGAAAGAACCCGGCGTGGTTCGCGTGATGACCGCCCTCCTCCGGGGCCGCGTGATGGCCGCCCTCCTCCTGGGCCGGAAGATTCGCGGAGAAGATCGGCAAGAGCGCCAAGGCGACAACTACGGCTATCGTGCGAGCGCGTTCTCTACGGTCCATCGCTGTTCCCCCCGGATTGAGGCGGATGCTGCGAGCGTCCCGCGACGCGTACCTGAGGATGTCTCTGGAGAGGGTGGGACCGCCGATTAGGGACTCCGACGCTAACATATCGCCGACTTCGGAATGGGGGAATAGCCTAGTTACCCGTCTCGAACGGATCTCCAAGATGATGTGGCTCCAGCGGCATCGGGACGAGTTCAGCGCGGGGGGTGCAACCCAGCCACCCCGCTCGCCAGCGTCGCAGCCTGGTCGCGGACTCTGGCGAGATGTTCGAGGTGCTTGAAGCACCTACATCTTGAACCGCGCCGCTTCCTCCGAGCCGCCGGTGACGTCGCCGTAGGCCAACCGCAAGCACGATCGACACGCGAAATTCCGTCGCTCCTGCCGTAGATATAGTGTGCGTCGACGCGCGCCGCACCCGGGACACCGGAGCCACCAGCGCCGTCCGCCGAAGTTCGGGCGGGTCGACGTGCAGGTGAGACGCCAGGTGCTGTCCGGGAGTTCGACGCGCACAACGGCTGACCGGCCGGCAACATCGGCGAGTTCAGGGGCGACCATTCGAGCCGATACCTTGATCCCCGCCTCATCTGTTCTGAGGCGGCGACTATGGAAACCCCAGCGGGTAGAGCCCCATCCTCCCATCTCAGCAGACCGCCGAAATGCTAGTGTAGTGCGTCGTAAATAGCTTTACTTTCTTGGTGCCCGCTGTTATCCTCACGGCCATGAGTCGGCAGGCGGCGCCCATTCGGCTGAGTCCCGAGGAGGACGCGACGTTGGAC
>JACDHQ010000542.1 GCA_013820975.1 Gemmatimonadaceae bacterium | reverse complement strand
GCCACAAACGCCCGGTCGCCGCCGCGACCGTCGCCGTTCACGTCGCCCTGCACGATGGGCGTGAACGGCAGCCCGCTCTGCGTGCGGCCAAAGAGCGTGATCGTGCCGGTCTTCGCGCTGCTCACGCCCCCCGTCACCACGACGACATGGCGTGCATCGGTGGGACTCGGCGCCCATTCCCGCTCGCGGGGATCGCCGAAGCCGGCGCCGTCGAAGCCGCGGTACTGCCGGTTCGACTGCTGCAGCGCGTAGTTGGTGCTCCAGAAGAAGGAGTAGCGATTGCGGAACTTGAAGGGATCCGGCGCCAGGCCGAGCGTGACCTGCCCACCGTAGCCGCGCAGGTCGCTCGTGCGCACGCCGACGCGCCCGAAGCCCCCGCTGCGCCGCGCCTCGACCGCCGACACGGAGCCGCTCGCCGCGTCGATCGACGCCGGTGACACGTACACCGGTCGGCCGCCTTCCTCCCCGAGCGCAAAGCGCTGCACGCCGCTGAAGTTCGCGTCGATCGTGCCCGGCTGGTTGAGGTCGTAGCTGCCAAGCGCGCCCGCCTTGAACAGCCACTTGCCGAAGTTCGTCGACCAGTCGAGCGATGCGCGCCAGCTGCGCGGCACGTCGTAGTCCTCGCCGATCAGCATCACCGATGGCGCGCGCTCGGAGAGCACTCCCGAGCCGTCGAGGCAGCGCGTCGGGATTGCGCCGGGGTTCGATGCGAACAGCGCCCAGTCCGCACCCGGAACGGCGTCGCCGATGCACGAGAGCATCGACGTGGCGCCGGCCAGCCCGGTCGAGGCCGAGGCGTCGGCGATGATGCCCGGGCGCAGCAGGTCACGGAACTCGCCGATGCCGCCGCGAATCACCCCCGCGGTCGTCCGATAGAAGGTGCCGACGTTATTGACCGACATGCCGCTCCCGTTGTCACGGTCGCGGTTGTACGTGTACGTGAAGCCGAGGCGCGGGCTGGCATGGAACTGGGTCGGCGCGGCGCCAGTGCGGACCCCGAGGGCTTGCTCGAGTGCCGGGTTTCGGTCGGGTGCGCTGGCGAAGCCGCTTCCCTCGAGTCGCACGCCATAGATGAGGTTGAACCAGCGCGAGCGGAACCACTGGTGCGCAAGCGCGCCGGCTGCGTTCCACGTCGCCCCGTCGCGCACCGGCTGCTCCAGCGTGCGCGTGAAGCTCGATGGCGTGCCCGCGGTAAAGTCGGCGATCGAGTTGTAGGTGAAGGTGCCAAGTGCGTTGGCGAACGACTCCTGCTCCAGGCCATCCATGCGTCCCGACATGAGCGCCTTGAAGCGATGCTTGCTTCCCCGCATGTTCCACTGCGTCTCGTTCGCGCCTTCCAGCGTCCAGCGCTCCTCGTTCGCGGCGAGGTAGGGGGCGCCACCCACGTTGAGCTCCGCGAGTCCCGGCGTGCCCGGCGCGAGCTCGTCTGCCGAGCGCACCACGATCGTCGCGCCCGGGAGCAGCGTAAATGGCGTCGTCGCGTTCGATACCCGGCTCGCCGCCGCACGCGTCTCGGTCAGGATCCGCTTCCCCGGTCCCGTGTACGTGCCGAGCGTGAGCTGCGCGCCGTACGTCAGCTCATCGCGCTCGCCGCCGGCCGTGCGCGAGGTCAGCGGCCCGAAGCCGACCGCGGCGTCACGCGTGTACCCGACGAAGCTCGTCAGTGCGCGCGTGCTCAGCGAGTCACGCGTGTCGTCGAGGCGGCCAAGCCAGGAGAGGCCGGTCCGCTCGCGCATGCCGTCGAACCGCCCCGCCGGCAGCCCCATCGGGCCGGTGAGGAGGGCGAGCCTCGCCACCGAGTCGGGTGAGACTCCCGCACGCAGCAGCGCCTCACGATCGGCGTCGAAGAGCGAGACGGCGTCGCTCGTCGTGCGCAACAGGTCGAGTCCGACGTTGTAGGTGAGCGCGCGGCGGATCAGCTCACCGTCAGCGCCGAAGCTGCCTCGGAATGAGCCGTTGCGGGCCCCAAGTGCGCGGCCGGCGCGGTCGGTGAATTGCAGCTGCGACGGCTCGAGCGTCACGAAGGCATTGCGACGCTGGAAGCTCCTGCTTCCCGGCCCGAGCCGCACGTCGATGTTCGCACCCGCAAAGCCGCCGCGCGTGACGTCGAAGGTCGCACCCGTCACGCGCGTCTCGGTGCGGGCGGCGCGCGGGATCTGCGACGCGCTCAGCCCCATGCCATTCAGTGTCGTCAGGTTCGACTCCGCGCCCGCGCCGAGGATCGACGGGCCGTTCGGCCCCATCGTGACGCCCGACATCGTCCCGGCGGTTGCCGCGAGGTCGCCGGCAACGGTCGGCGGCAGCTGCCCCGACACCCCGTCGACCCACCGTTCGTTCGACCCGGTCTCCAGCGTCGACGGCCGCGGATCCTGCCGCGTGGCGCGGACCGGCCGGTCGCCCCGCACCACCACCGCCGCCAGCGTGGCGACATCGACCGCCAGCACGAAGTCCGCGACGAGCTCGCGCTCCGTCCCCTCGCGCTGCACCCGGCGCCGCGCCGACTTGTACGGCGGCAGCGCGACATAG
>JACDHQ010000541.1:1707-2534 GCA_013820975.1 Gemmatimonadaceae bacterium | reverse complement strand
CTCCACGGCACGATCGTTCCGTTTCGCAGCCCGCCGGTGAAGGTCGCCGCCGGCACGCACGGCCGCAGCCTTCTGCTGAGAGGCGCCATTGCGTCGGGCTTCTCGCTGGCCGGGGCAGCCCTGTTCGCCTGGCGCCGCACCCGGACACCGACACCTCCTGTCGCCCGAGCCGCCCGAGCCGCCCGCGTGGTTCACCGCATGCGCCGCGCAGACACCCGCCATCGCCCGCGCCTCCGTCGAGAACCCTCGTCCTGATGCCCATCAAGCTTCCCTTCCGCCCGCGCGGCCGGTCCTTCCCGCCGGACCTCTGGACGCGCTGCCCGACGTGCGAAGAGATGCTCTACAACAAGCAGCTCGACAAGAACTCGCGCGTGTGCGTCCGCTGCGGGCACCATTTCCGGCTGCGCCTGGACGCCCGGCTGGCGCTGCTGCTGGACAACGGCGACTTCGCCGAGCAGGATGCCGGGCTGGAGTCGCTGGACCCGCTGGGTTTCGTCGATCAGAAGCCGTATCCCGACCGTCTGGCCGCGGCGCGGCTGTCCACGGGCCTGCGCGACGCCGCCGTGTGGGGGTTCGGACACATCGGCGAGCATCGCGTGGCGCTGGTGGTGATGGACTTCGCGTTCATGGGCGGTTCCATGGGCTCGGTCGTCGGCGAGAAGGTGGCCAGGGCCGCGGAGGCAGCCCGAGCGGAGCGCGTCCCGCTGATCATCGTTTCCGCTTCCGGCGGTGCGCGGATGCAGGAAGGCACTCTGGCACTGATGCAGCTGGCCAAGACCTGCGCCGCCCTGGAGCGACTGTCGGACGCCGGCGTCCCCTTCGTCAGC
>JACDHQ010000541.1:0-1697 GCA_013820975.1 Gemmatimonadaceae bacterium | reverse complement strand
CGTCAGCGTGATGACCGATCCGACCACGGGCGGTGTGTTCGCCTCCTTCGCGGCCCTGGGCGACGTCAACCTCGCCGAACCGGGCGCGCTGATCGGGTTCGCCGGCGCTCGCGTGGCAGCGGGCACGATCGCCGAGGAGCTTCCCGAAGGGTTCCAGACGGCGGAGTTCCTGTTCCGGCACGGCTTCGTGGATCAGGTGGTGCCTCGCCACGAGCTTCGGGACCGCCTGGCGATGCTGCTGGAGTACCTGAAGCCAGCCCCGGAACCCGCTCCGTACCCCGGTGCGGCGAACGGCACCGGCAACGGCACCGGCAACGGCACCGTAAACGGCAGTGCCTTCCGGCCACTCGCGTTCCTTGACTCTTTGACCGATAAGGAGCCCGGACGTGCCTGAGCCGGTGACCGTGAGCCAGCCGCCCTCTGCCGACCCGGGCACCGAGAATGCCGCCGCCTCGGACGACCTCACCGTGGCCGACGGCCCGAGAATCCCTCAGCTGATCGATGACGAGACGCTGCGAGAGGCGGTCTGGGCGCGCGTGCAGCTGGCGCGCGACGTCAAGCGGCCCCACACGCTGGAACTGCTGTCGCTCATTGCGGACGACGTGGTGGAGCTGCACGGCGATCGTCTCTTTCGCGACGATCCCGCTCTGGTCGGCGGGTTCTGCCGCATCGGCGGTCGGAGGGTCGTCTTCGTGGGCCACCAGAAGGGCGCCGAAACCGACGAGAACATCCGGCGCAACTTCGGCATGCCGCATCCCGAGGGCTATCGGAAGGCGATGCGCCTGTTCGCCCTTGCCGAACGACTCCAGTTGCCTGTGGTCACCTTCGTCGATACGCCCGGCGCGTTCCCGGGACCGGCGTCCGAGGAGCGCGGCGTCGCCGAGGCGATCGCCCGCTCCATTGCCACGATGAGCCGCCTGCGCACGCCGATCGTGACGGTCATCACGGGCGAGGGCGGATCCGGCGGCGCACTGGCGATCGCGGTGGCGGACGTGGTCATCGCGCTGGAGAACGCGATCTATTCGGTCATCAGCCCCGAGGGGTGCGCGAGCATCCTTTGGCGATCGTCCGGCGCATCCCAGCAGGCCGCGGTCGCGATGCGCCTCACGGCCGGGGAGCAGGCCGCCCTGGGCGTGATCGACCTGGTGGTGCCGGAGCCCGGGGAAGGCGCCCACACCGACCCGGCGGAAACGGCCGGCAGGTTGCGGCAGGCGTTGGTCGGCGAGCTTGACCTCCTCGTTGCCCGTGATCCGGGCGAGTTGGTCGAGTCTCGCTACTCCCGCTTCCGGGAGATGGGCTCATACGCCACCGTGGGGCCGGAGACCACGGCCCGCGCCGAACGGCACGGCATCGGCGGCCGATTACGGGAGCTGCTCCAGGATGGGCGCGCGGCACTCGGCTGGACCGGACACGGCCGGCAACGGTCGCAGCCTGGGGGCGACATGGATGACCCGCCGCTGCGGGAGGAGATCTAGATGGGCGACGACGCGGGCCGCCTCGACGCGGCACGGCCCGGCGTGGGTACGTCCATCGACGCGGGTACGCCCATCGAGGCGGCTATGTCCATCGACGCGGCCGCCCGCACGCGCATGGACGCGCTCGCGGACGACGTGGTGCCCGCACTCATCGCGCGCCTGGAGGCGAGCGGCCTGGGTGAGCTGGAGGTGCGACAGGGCGGCTGGCGGGTTCGACTGCGG
>JACDHQ010000540.1 GCA_013820975.1 Gemmatimonadaceae bacterium | reverse complement strand
CCGGAAGGTCGAGTGAGGCGACGGCGTCCCAGAAGGGTGCGAACCGAGCATCGTCGTAGTAGGTCTCGTACCCGGTCATGAAGAAGGTCGACGTCGTGAAGTACAGCCCGCGCATCCCGAGCCGTTCGACGGCGTGGTGGAGCCGTTCGATCTGCGCGTCCTGGTAGGCGAGCGGCTCCTCGACTTGAGCGAGGCCGATGAATCGACCCGGATGGAGCCGGACGGCCTCTGCGAAGTACTCGTTCAGGCTGCCGTAGATGTGGTCGTTCTGCAAGATGGCCACGTCCACACCCGCGTAGTCCATCTGCGCGACCATGAAGTCCGGTGGTGCCTCCATCGTCTGCAGGCTCGGCGGCATGAACTGGACGTAGAGGTCCTCGCCGTCGTGCTGCCACTCGAAGCGACCGTTGCGGCCGGCTCGGAACCCGACGTCACGGCGACCACGGGGGCTGGCGTCGTTCGGATCCCACAGGGTCGGTGTGGTGACGATCTCGTGATCGCGCGCGCGGCGGGCGGGCTGCGCCCGATGGGTGTGCATCGCGCGCTGTGCGTACAGCAGGCGCTCCGCGGCGGTCGAGAAGCCGGCGGGCCCACCGAGGTGGGGGAGGACGTGCGCGTGCGCGTCGACGACGAGCGGCCGTGAGCTGTCGGCGGGGCTGAGAGAATCAGGCACGATGTCCTCCGTGGCGATGAGGTCAGCGCCTGAGCTTGGGGTCCCAAGCGTCGCGCAGGCCGTCACCGAAGAAATTGAAGCCGAGTACGAGCAGTGCGATGGCGAGCCCGGGGGCGGTCACGACGTGGGGAGCGATTGACAGGAAGTCCTTACCGCGGCTCAACATCGTGCCCCACTCGGGTATCGGCGGTTGGACGCCGAGTCCGATGAATCCGAGCGCCGCCGCCACCAGCACGGCTTGCCCGGCGAGGAGCGTGAGTTCGACGGTAAGGGGCGCCGAGATGTTCGGGAGGACGTGGCGACCGAGCACGCGGGGTGTACGGGCGCCGAGGGCAAGGGACGACGTCACGTACTCCTCCTGTCGCACGTCGAGCACCACGCCGCGGGTGAGCCGGGCGATTCTCGGCGCGAACGATATGGAGATGGCGACCACCAGTCCGAACATCCCGGGCCCGACGACGCTGACGATCGCGATCGCCAGGACGATCGACGGGATCGTCAGCATGACGTCGATCGCGGATCCGATCAGCGCGTCCACGCGACCGCCGACGTAGCCCGCGACGATGCCGAGCGGAACTCCGATGAGGGCGCCGAGTGCCACCGTGACCAGGCAGATGAAGAGTGAGTAGCGCGTTCCGATCAGGACGCGGCTCAAGACGTCGCGTCCGATGTGGTCGGTGCCGAAGGCGTGGGTCGCCGACGGCGCCTGCAGCGTCGCCATAAGATTCTGTTGGGTCGCGGCGAACGGGGCCATGAACGGGCCGAAGATGGCGATCGTCGTGAAGGCGAGGAGGATCGTGGCGCCGACGAGCAGTGTGGCATGCCGGCGGATTCGGACGCCGAGGCGTGGCCGGCGCGAGCGAGGTGTCGCCGTAGTAGCCGGGGCCGACGACGCACGCATAGAGGGCCTCACCGGTACTCGATACGCGGATTGATGACGACGTAGAGCAGATCGACGATGAGGTTGATGACCAGGAAGCCAGCGGCGAAGACGATGGTGATGCTTTGGATCATGTTGAAGTCACGCGCACCCACGGAGTTGATGAGGAGCTGCCCGAGGCCGGGCCAGGCGAAGAGTTGCTCGATGACGACGGAGCCACCGAGGAGATAGCCGGCCTGGAGTCCGATGGTGGTGACCGTGGGTATGAGCGCGTTTCGCAGAGCGTGCTTCACGACGACGGTCGACGTCCGCACTCCCTTTGCGCGTGCGGTGCGCACGTAGTCTCGGCCGAGTACCTCCAGCATGCTCGAGCGCGCCATGCGGGCGACGATCGCCACCAGGCGAGCTGCGACCGCGATGGTCGGCATGATCAACGAGCGCCAGTCGCCATAACCGAAGCTCGGCAGCCACCCGAGCGACACCGAGAAGAGGGAGATCATCATCAGGCCGAGCCAGAAGTTCGGGATGGCGAGCATGCTGGTGACGAAGAAGCTGACCGCGTAGTCGATCGCCGATCCGCGGTAGACCGCTGCCAGCACTCCGGCCGGGATCCCGAGCACGACGGTGACTACGAGGGCGCTGAGCAGAAGCGCCAGTGTCGGTGGCAAATGACGGACGATCACCGGACCGACGTCGCCGCGGTAGGTCCCCGAGTAGCCCATCCGTCCCTGTGGCAGGCCCGTGAGATACGTGAGGTACTGGACGGCGAGGGGACGATCGAGTCCGAGTTGCGTCCGGACGCGCTCGACGGACTCCTCCGTAGCCGTCGTGCCGGCGATGAGGCGCGCGGGGTCCCCCGGCACCATGCGGAAGAGCCCGAAGATGATCGTCACGACGACGAGCACGACGGGCACGGTACGAAGTAGTCTCCAGAAGATATAGCTGATCATGATCGGTGCATGCGTCGATCAGACGCCGTCCC
>JACDHQ010000539.1 GCA_013820975.1 Gemmatimonadaceae bacterium | reverse complement strand
TCGACGCATTTCGCGGCGCCGCATACGTGCTCGACCTCCCCGAGGCACTGCAGAGCTGCGCCTATCCATCCGAGGCGTGCATCGAGCTCGAGGACCTCGACCCGCTCCTCCCCGCGAACGTGACCCGGCTGCTGATGCGCACCGATGCGTCGACGGCCGAAGGGGAGTTTCCCGCGGTGTGGCCGTCGCTGACGCCAGCGTGCGTGACGGCGCTCTGCGCCCGCGGACTCCGGCTGCTGGGCGTGGATGCGCCGTCCGTCGACCCGCGAGAGGCCACGGTGCTCGACACGCACCGCGCGCTGTTCGAGGGGGGCGCGTACAACCTGGAGAACCTCGACCTGCGCGGGGTGGCCGAGGGGTGGTACGAACTCGTGGCCTATCCGCTGCGCCTCGAGGGGCTGGACGCCGCGCCAGTGCGCGCCGTGCTGCTGGCGCCCGAACCCGAGCCGTGACTCCCTGCGGACCGGATGCTGATCGCTGATCGCTGATCGCTGCAGTTCGCTATATTCCACCGTCATGGCGACCCCCATCTACCTCGATCACGCCGCCACGACCCCGGTCCGCCGCGAGGTGCTCGACGCGATGCTCCCGTTTCTCGGGGAACGCTTCGGCAACCCGTCGAGCACGCATCGCTGGGGGCGCGAGGCACGGGCAGCGCTCGACGAGGCGCGCGAGCGCGTGGCGCGATGTCTCGGCGCCAACCCCGACGAGATGTGCTTCACGTCAGGAGGGACCGAAGCCGACAACCTGGCGGTGATCGGCAGCTGGCGGATGCGGCGGGCGAGCGGGCGGAACGCCGTGCTCACGACGCCGATCGAGCACAAGGCGGTGCTCGAGGCCGCGCACCAGGTGCGGCGCGAAGGAGGCGAGGAGCGGATGGCGCCGATGCTCCCGCAGGGCACCGTGGATGTCGAGGGGTTCGCCAGCCTCGCCGATGAGCAGGTGGCCGTCTGCTCGGTGATGTGGGTGAACAACGAGATCGGCACGATCCAGCCGGTCCCCGAGCTCGGGGACATCGCCCGTACGGCGGGCATCCTGATGCACACCGATGCCGTGCAGGCGTTCGGCAAGGTGCCCATCGACCTGCAGGCGCTGCCGATCGACCTGCTGTCGATCTCGGGGCACAAGATCGGCGCTGCCAAGGGGGTGGGGGCGATGTACATCCGCCGCGGCACAGCGATCGAGCCGCTCTTTCATGGCGTCGCGCAGGACCGCGGGCGCCGCCCCGGCACCGAGAACGTCGCCTTCGCCGTGGGGCTCGCCGTGGCCGCCGAGCTGACGGTGGCGGAGCATGGCACCGAATGCGCTCGCCTCGGCGCGCTGCGCGACCGGCTCGAGCAGATGATCCTCGCACGCATTCCCGATGCGATCATCCACGGGCGCGGCGCGCCGCGCGCACCGCACGTGCTGAGCGTCAGCGTGCCGGGCACGGACAGCGAGGCGCTGTTGATGGCGCTCGACCTCCGCGGCATCGCGTGCTCGGCAGGCTCCGCCTGCCAGAGCGGGAGCATCACGCCATCGCACGTGCTGGCGGCGCTCGGCGTGCCCGGCGACCTGGCATCGGCAGCGATCCGCATGAGCGTCGGCTGCATGACGACGCCGGAGTGCATCGACCGCGTGGGGGAGCTGTTCCCTTCCCTCGTCGCCCGGGCGCGCGGCACGGCGGCGTGAGGGAACGCGGCACATGACGGGCGAGCGTGTCCTGGTCGCCATGTCGGGGGGCGTCGATTCCTCTGTCGCCGCCGCGCTGCTCGTGCAGCAGGGGTACGACGTCGTCGGCGTGACGATGAAGCTCTTCTGCCACGGCGACGACGTGCCCGACCGCCCGTGCTGCTCGCTGGACTCGGTGAACGATGCGCGACGCGTATGCGTCCGGCTCGGCATCCCGCACTACGTGCTGAACATGGAGACCGCGTTCAGCCACGACGTCGTGCAGGACTTCGTGAACGAGTATGCCCGCGGCCGCACGCCGATTCCCTGCGTCCGCTGCAACACGTTCACCAAGTTTCGCGACCTCGTGCGAAAGGCCGAGGAGATCGACGCGCGCTGGGTCGCGACCGGCCACTACGCGCGCGTCATCGACGGCGTGCTGCATCGCGGGCTCGATCGCGACAAGGACCAGTCGTACTTCCTCTGGGGAATCGACCGCGGCGTGCTCTCGCGGATGCTGCTGCCGGTCGGTGCGCAGACGAAGGCGGAGACACGCGCCGCGGCGCACGCGCTCGGGCTCGCGGTCGTCGCCGAGAAGGTGGAGAGCCAGGACATCTGCTTCGTGCCGGACGGCGACCACGTGAAGGTGCTGCGCCGCACCCTGCCCGCCGATTCACCAGCGCTCGCCGCGGGCCCGTACCTCGACGTCGCGGGGCGCACGATCGGCCACCACACCGGTTATGCCGGATTCACCATCGGCCAGCGGCGCGGGCTGCCCGGCGGATTCCGCGAGCCGATGTTCGTCGTCGCCATCCGCCCCGACTCGCGCGCCGTCGTCCTCGGCCCGCGCGAGGCGCTCCTCGGCCGCGGACTGGTCGCGCGGGAGA
>JACDHQ010000538.1 GCA_013820975.1 Gemmatimonadaceae bacterium | reverse complement strand
CCAGAAGGAACGCCCAGTTGGCAATCGAGGCACGCCAGCAGACACGTCCCCGTATCGAGGACAAACGCCTCGCTCTCGCAAGTCTCGACGACACCGACGTCGAGGAGGTCGCTCGCATCCTCACCGACGCCGTCGCGAGCGGCGCCGGTTCGCTCAGCGAGCGGCTGCAGAACCTCGCGGGAGCCGACCGATGATCCGTCAGGTCAAGCTCGCGAACTGGCGATCGCACCGCAATCTCACGCTGGATCTCGAAGCGGGGACGACATTCATCGTGGCCCACAACGGCGTCGGCAAGACGTCGGTCATACTGGGAATGCAGTGGGCGCTGTTCGGTGACCTCGCGGTCGAGAATCCCGAAGATCACGTAACGCTCGGGCAAGACGACCCCGCAAGCGCATCCGTGACCCTACTGCTGCCGTCCGGCGAGGAACTACGTGTCGAGCGGACGGTTGCGCAGGCGACGAGGCCGAAGCCGACGTTCGAGCCGTCTCTTGACGGCAGGGCCATCGATAACGAGGGGACGCTTCGATCTCTGCTTCGAGACAGCTTTCAGGCCGACCCCTCGGCTCTGTCCAGCCTGTGCGTGCTCCCGGAGTTCGTCAGTCGGCGACAGCGCCGCCCATCCGAGGACCTGCTACACCGCCATCTGTCAGAGGTCCTCGGTGTGGACAAACTCGAGGCCGCCGCGGAGGAAGCTGCACGCGTCGTGAAAGCCGCGGCCAAAATCACCCGACAGATCCGCAACGTCGACACTCTCGAGCACGCCGAGCGGGACCGCGCCGGTGTACGCATCGGCGAACTTGAAAACCAGCTCGCGGCCGCGGAACAGCATCAGCAGCAACTCGCCGCCGACTCCGCTCGAGAACGAGAACTAGCCGCGACCGCCGACCAGTGGCGGATGTTCGACGAGGCGCTCCAGGCGGCGATGGAGCGGCGCTCCGATCTGGCAGCGAAGCTTGGCAGCATGACCGGTCGGACCGTTGGTCCCGAGGGGCTTGATAAGGAGCTCTCCGCCGTCGAGCGCCAATTCCAGGTAGAGGCCGACGAGGCGCGGGAACAGCTAGGTGAAGCACGCGCCCGTCTGCAGCTCACCGAGACTCTCCTCCAGCAACTCCACGAGGCCGAAGGTTCCTGCCCGGTATGTCTGCGGTCCCTCGAAGGCGCTATCGCTGAGGAAGCTGCCAGCAGCCACGAGACGCGCCTCACACTGCTGGCCACGGAAATCGAGGACGGTCAGGAGAGCCTCGAGCGCACCGCCGCGGCACTCGAGCGGGTGCGCGAGATCCGCATGACGGTGCAGCAGATACCGACACCTCAGCCGCCAGCCGCAGACCGTCCAGAAGCCGACGCGGGCGCGCTACGAGAGCGGTCGGCGAGCGCCTCGGAACGTGCCGAGGAGGCTGCTGCCGAGGTCGCGACGATCCGGCACGAACTCGCTCTACTGCAACAGCGGCTCACGGAAGACGACGACACCCGCGAGGCCCGCCAGGAGCTTCGACGCGAGTTCCGCCGCGAAGCTCTTGCCGCGGCGACCGAGGATGCCCTTAGGCGAACGGCCGAGGACATTAAGAAGGGCCGTCTGGAACCGCTCGACGTCGCCCTACGGGAGCGGTGGAAGCGGCTCATGGGTGCTGTCGAGCGCGCCGATGACCTTGTGTTCGGAACCCAGGGGCCGGTTCTGCAGGTCGGTTCCGAGCAGCTCGGTACGGCGCGGATGAGCGGCGCTGAGCAGGCGATTGCCGAGACGTTGACCCGGATGTTAGTGGTGACCTCCACGACGGCTTGTCGGTTCCTGTGGCTGGATGAGCCGCTGGAACACCTCGATCCGGCGCACCGCCGGATGTTCGCGACGATGTTCATCCGAGCGATTGAGGACGGCGAACTCGATCAGGTGGTCATCACCACGTACGAGGAACCGCTTGCCCGACGCCTACGCGACGTCATACCCGAGGCCAAGCTCGTGTACCTCGCTCCGAGCTGATCACCTGACGACCGGACTTCAGCGGAGCCGACGTTGAGTTCCCGGCGACCCTCGAGAGGACTGGTGAGCCCGCCGGCGGCGGCGAGCGGGCCGGCAGTCCCGCGGACAAGGGTCTGAGGAGCAAGACCGATCCAAGTGAGACAGGACGATCCTCGACCGGCACCGGACACCGAGCGGCAGTTGCCCGTCCTCCCATGATGAGCAGCACGGAGCTGCCGACGGAGGGACCGAAGGATGGCGAAGCAGCGACGGATGGCTACGAAGGCAGCGAAGGCAGCCTCGAAGGTGCTCGGGGACGGACGGACGTCGCAGGTGTCCAAGACGGCGGCCGGCAGCGCTCTCAGCCAGTCGGCACCAAACCGCACCGGGGGGAAGAAGAGATGAACTTCCTCGATCACCCCTTCAACGCGCGCGCCGGCGACATCATCGAGGTGTCGCTCGACAAGCAGGCCAACGTGCGACTGCTCGACGAGCACAACTTCTCCCGCTTCCAGCGTGGGGCGTCCTACCGCGGGCACGCAGAGCACGCGCGCCAATCACCCGTGCGGCTGCGTGTCCCTGGCAC
>JACDHQ010000537.1 GCA_013820975.1 Gemmatimonadaceae bacterium | reverse complement strand
GAGGTCTTGTAATGGCCACCACAATCCCCCCGACCGCGCCGGCGTCGACGACGCTCCAGGACGCGGTACGCAAGCTCGCGATCGCGCGCAGCGCGGAGCATGCGGTCAAGGCCGCGCTGGATGAGAAGCGACTTCTGTTCGCGACCGCGAACGCCGGGCTGCTCGCAACGGAGAAGGAAGCGCGCGCCGCCGTCGCCGCCGAGGAGGCGAACGTCCGTGCGCTTGCGCTCGCGGCTTACGAGGCTGACAAGTCCAACCGGAAGCCCGCGCCTGGCGTCGAGATCAAGCTGTTCAAGACGATCACCTACGCGGCCGATCGCGCGCTGGCGTGGGCGAGGGAGGCCAAGCAGTGCCTCGTGCCCGAGCAGCTCGACGTCGCGAAGTTCGAGAAGGCCGCCGCGGTGCTCGATCTGGACTTCGTCACCATCGGCGAAGCGCCGAAGCCGGCGATCGCCACGGACCTCGAGAAGGCGCTGTCGGTCGCCGACGTCACCGCGCCGGCCGCCGTCACGCCTGAGCCGGAAGTCGCCGCGCCGGCGAAGCCCCGCCGCGGCAGGAAGCCCGCGCCGGTGCCGGCGATCGACGACGAGGATCCATTCGCATGAGCGCCGCGGCGAGGCCAATCCAGCCGACGGCCCGCGAGGCCGAGCTCGTGGCGGAAGCGCGACGGATCGTCGGCGGGCGGACGCTCCTCATCACCACCGACGCGCACCTGCTCGCGTGCCTGGTGACGATGGACGATGCGCTCGACGCCTCGCGGCTCGCCACCGAGGCGCTCGAGGCGCGGGACCGCGACGTCGCCGAGGCGCTCGAGCAGCTCACCACCGAGCGCCGTCGGCGCATCGACCTCGAGGGCGAAATCGAGGCACTCGACAAGATGGTCGGGCTGCTGCTCATGGACGCGAGCCAGCTCTCCAACCGCGTAACCGCGGCGAAGCGCATGGTCGCCTCGCCGCTGTACCCTCAGCCCGCCGGATCCGGCGCGGGAGACTGATATGGCCGCTGCAGCTGTGAAGCCCGAAACGCCGGGCACGGGAACCGACGTCGCCCGGATCCCCGAGCATCCCATCGTGACGCTGCTCGACCGGGAGGAGGCGCGTCGTCGCATTCTCCCGATGCTCGCCGGGCAGAGCTACGAGCGGGTGATGGTCGAGGCGTACCTCGCGGTCCGGCAGAACCCGGAGCTCGCGCAGTGCACGGCGGACTCTCTCATTCAGTCCGTCGCGCGTGCCGTGAGCACCGGTGGGACGATCGGCCGGGACGTGCATCTCGTGCCCTTCAACGTGAACGTCGCGCCGCAGGGGCAGCCGAAGAAGTACGAGAAGCGTGCGCAGGCGATCGAGGACTACAAGTTCATCGTCGAGCTCATGCTGCGCACTGGGGGCGCGATGATGGTCTCCGCGAAGCTGGTGTTCGAGCACGAGCCGTTCAAGCACCACGAAGGGACGCGTCCCAGCATCGAGCACTCCCCGATCATGGACCCCGCGAAGCGCGGGAAGCTCATCGGGGCGTATGCCTACGCGATCGTCCGGCATAGCCTGCCGCCGGTCATCCACGTGATGTCGGTCGCCGAGATCGATGCGATCCGGCAGCAGTTCTCGAAGCAGTGGAAGAACGGGGCGATGCCGGACTGGTATCCGCTCAAGACCTGCCTGCGCAAGCTGCAAAAGCTCGTGCCGACCAATCCCAGGCTCGCGAAGTTGCTGCAGTTCATGGGGACGGGGGAGCCGGACGACATTCTGCCGGCGCTACCCGCTCCATCCATGGGCGAACTGCCGGCCGCCGAGCAGCGGTCGATCAACTACGCGCTCCCGCCGCGCGGCACGCAGCTGCCGCCTGGCGGCTACGACTACGACTGCGGCACCGAGCAGCGCACGCCGGACGTGCCGGCGCGCGTGGCCACGGATCCGCGGAGCGGGACCGCGGCGGCTCAGCACGCGGCCACGACGCCGGAGCCCTACGGCTTCGAGCCCGACGCGCCGCATCCGGCGGAGACGCAGGCCGCCGAGTTCGATTTCAAGGACGACGGCCCGCTGCCGCACGAGATGGCCGATGACCGCGACGCGGACGCCTCTCCGCTCTGCCCGAAGTGCGGCAAGGCGATGCACGACCAGCGGGCCACGAAGAGCAAGCCCACGCAGCCCGACTTCCGGTGTGTCGACGCGCCGCGGCGGCGCGGCGAGCCGGGGTGTGAAGGCGTACTGTGGTCGCCCCGATGAAGTCGATTCAGGCGCGGTTCCTGGCGAAAGTCCGGATGGGTGCGTCGTGCTGGATCTGGATCGGCGCGAAGAACCCGGCCGGCTATGGCCAGCTCCGGATCAAGAGCGCGATGGGCGGTTTCCGTATCTCGCTCGCCCATCGACTCTCGTACGAGCTGTATGTCGGGCCCATTCCGACCGGGTTGGTCGTGATGCACTCGTGCGACACCCCAAGCTGCGTGAACCCAGCGCACCTGTCGGTCGGCACGCAGGCCGACAACCTCCGCGACGCTGGCACGAAGGGTCGAATGTCGCGCGGCCGGAAGTCCCACTGCCCGAACGGGCATGCC
>JACDHQ010000071.1 GCA_013820975.1 Gemmatimonadaceae bacterium | reverse complement strand
GCCGGGGGGAATCCGAGGCCCTCAGGCGCCTGAAGGGGATCGCCTCACGCAACCGAGTGATGCGGTCCTACATCGGGCAGGGGTACGCGGACACGCTGACCCCCGCCGTGATCCAACGGAATATCCTCGAGAACCCGGGCTGGTACACGGCGTACACGCCCTACCAGGCGGAGATCGCGCAGGGCCGCCTCGAGGCGCTGCTCAACTTCCAGACGATGGTGATGGACCTGACGGCGATGCCGATCGCCAACGCCTCACTGCTGGACGAGGGGACGGCCGCCGCCGAGGCGATGGCGCTCGCGTACGCCGTGCATGGCGCAGAGGGGAAGGAGACCTTCTTCATCTCGGCGCTCTGCCATCCGCAGACGATCGACGTGGTCGAAACGCGCGCGCGCTTTCGCGGGATCGCCGTCGTGGTCGGCGATCATCGCAGCTTCGACTTCGGCAGTGGCGTGTTCGGCGCCCTGCTTGCCTATCCGGGGACCGACGGGGGAGTGCTCGACTACCGCGAGACGGCCGACCAGGTCCGCGCGGCCGGCGCGCTGCTCGTCGTCGCGGCCGACCTGCTCTCGCTCACGCTGCTCACGCCCCCCGGCGAGTGGGGGGCCGACGTCGTCGTCGGCAACACGCAGCGCTTCGGTGTGCCGCTGGGCTACGGCGGCCCGCATGCCGCGTACTTCGCGTGCCGGGACGAGCACAAGCGGCTCATGCCGGGACGCATCATCGGCGTGAGCCGCGATGCCGACGGCAGGCCGGCGCTGCGCATGGCGCTGCAGACGCGGGAGCAGCACATCCGCCGCGAGAAGGCCACCTCGAACGTCTGCACGGCGCAGGTGTTGCTGGCGGTCGTGGCGAGCATGTATGCGGTGTACCACGGTTCCGAGGGGCTGACGCGCATTGCACGCCGCATCCATCGGCATGCGGAGACCCTCGCGGAGGGGGCGCGCGCGCTCGGCTTCACCGTCGTGCACGACGTGTTCTTCGATACCATCCGTCTCCAGGGTGGCGCGCGTGACGCCGGCGCCATCGTGACCGCGGCGCTCGACATGGGGATCAACGTCGGCCGCATCGGCGATGACGTCGTCGTTGCCCTCGACGAGACGACGACGGCGACGGACGTGGATGACGTGCTGGCGTCCCTCGGCGCGAGCGGCGAGGCTGCGCGTGCGGCGGGGTACGACGAGCGAGTGGACGACCGCTACGATGAGCGCTTCGCGCGCACGAGCAGCTTCCTCACGCACCCCGTGTTCAACACGCACCACTCCGAGACGGAGATGCTGCGGTACATGCGGGCGCTCGAGGCGAAGGACCTCTCGCTGACGCACTCGATGATCCCGCTCGGCTCCTGCACGATGAAGCTGAACGCGACCGCCGAGATGATCCCGATCAGCTGGCCGGAGTTCAACCGGCTTCATCCCTTCGCGCCGCGCGACCAGGCCGACGGCTACCGGCAGATGTTCGAGGAGCTGGAGGCGGCGCTGGCGGAGATCACCGGCTTTACCGCGGTCTCGCTGCAGCCGAACGCTGGCTCGCAGGGGGAATTCGCGGGACTGCTCGTGATCAAGAAGTACCACGAGTCGCGCGGCGAGGCGCACCGCACCATCTGCCTCATCCCGCAGTCGGCGCACGGGACGAATCCCGCGAGCGCGGTGATGGCCGGCATGAAGGTCGTGGTGGTAAAGACCGACCCGAACGGCAACATCGACGTCGCCGACCTCAAGGCGAAGGCCGACCAGCATGCCGGCGACCTCGCGGCGCTGATGGTGACCTATCCTTCGACGCACGGCGTGTTCGAGGAGACGATCAAGGAAGTCTGCGCGATCGTGCACGAGCACGGCGGCCAGGTCTACCTCGATGGCGCGAACATGAATGCGATGGTGGGGCTGGCGCGCCCGGGGGACATCGGCGGCGACGTGTGTCACCTCAACCTGCACAAGACCTTCTGCATCCCGCACGGCGGCGGTGGCCCGGGGATGGGGCCAATCGGCGTCGCGGCGCACCTCGCGCCGTTCCTGCCGGGCAACCCGGTGATACCGGTGGGCGGCGACGAGTCGGTGGGCGCCGTCTCGGCAGCGCCCTGGGGATCGGCGAGCATCCTGCCGATCTCCTACATGTACATCGAGATGATGGGCGGTGACGGGCTGACGCTCGCAACCAAGGTGGCGATCCTCAACGCCAACTACATCGCGAAGCGGCTGGATGCGCACTACCCCGTGCTCTACAAGGGGCGCAACGGCACGGTGGCGCACGAGTGCATCGTCGATCCGCGCGCGTTCAAGGCAAGCGCCGGCGTGGAGGTGGAGGACATCGCGAAGCGGCTGATCGACTACGGCTTCCATGCGCCGACCGTCTCATTCCCGGTGGCGGGCACGCTGATGATCGAGCCCACCGAGAGCGAACCCAAGGCGGAGCTCGACCGGTTTTGCGAAGCGCTGATTGCGATCCGCGAGGAGATCCGCGAGATCGAGAGCGGGGTGCTCGACCGCAAGGACAACCCGCTGAAGAACGCGCCGCACCCGCTGCAGCGGATCGTGTCGGACACCTGGGCGCACGGCTACGGCCGTGAGCGGGCTGCCTTCCCGGTGGAGTGGGTGCGGGGATCGAAGTTCTGGCCGAGCGTCGGCCGGGTCGAGTCGGCGTATGGGGACCGGAACCTCGTCTGTTCCTGTTTGCCAGTCGACGCTTACGCGTCGAGCTAACAGCTATCAGCTATCGGCGATCAGCTGATAAGGATTGCCCGGCCTTCGGCCGGGCTTTTCTCCTTGCATCGAAGTCGGCAGGGGGCGCGCCCGATGCCTGCGGACACGGATTGTGGCGGATTACCGCGTCGCTCGGCGCGACTCACCCGCAGTGCCGCAACGAGCCGATGACGCGGATCGCTCCATGCCCCGGCAGGAAGCCATGCGCAACGTGCCAATTCCTCGACGACGCCGGAGCCTCATTTCCCGACGTTCCGTGGATGGACGAGAAGGTTTGGCGTTGTCCCATGGGAGACGCCGGCGTGTGTTGTTCGGAATCGATCCGCGTCATCCGCGTCATCCACACAATCCGCGTCCGCTGGTGCCGGTGGTGCCGCAGGTGCCGCAGGTGCCGCAGGTGCCGCTGGTGCCGCTGGTGCCGCTGGTGCCGGTGGGACGACGCAGGAACAGTCGGCTACTTGTTCACAAATGAGGAATATGCCGCTGCATCCAGCAGCGTCTCGACATCCGCGGCATTCGACAGACGCATCTTGATCATCCAGCCGTCGCCGTAGGGCGCGGTGTTGACGAGCTGGGGGTCCTTGTCGAGGCGGTCGTTGACCGCCACGATCTCGCCGGCGAGCGGGGAAAAGAGCTCCGAGACGGCCTTGACTGCCTCGATCGTGCCGAACACGTCGTGCTTGCCGTAGCTGGCGCCCACGGAAGGCAGCTCGATGTACACGATGTCGCCCAGTTCCCCCTGCGCGTAATCGGTGATCCCGATGTAGACCGTGCCGGGCGCGTCGCCGCGCTTCACGTACTCGTGCTCTTCGGTGTAGCGAAGATCCTGGGGAATTTCGGACACGCGGTGGCTCCGTCGGCGCTGGTCGTGGTGGGGCAGGAGGGAACTGCGCGGAGTCTACCCCGGTGCTCCACCGGAATCAAGGAACGCTGACGCGCTCGTCGGCCATCTGGTCGAGCGTTGCCCACGCCTCGGCGGCGCGCATCGCGAGGTCGTCGAGCGAGCCGTCGTTGTCGATGATGATGTCCGCCCGCGCACGCTTGAGCTCTGCCGGCATCTGTGCCGCGATCATCGCCATCGCGTCGGTCTCCGTGAGGCCCCGGTCGCGCACGAGCCGCTCGAGGCGCATGGGGCGTGGGGCGTCCACGAGGATGATCGTGTCGAACCGGTCGGCGAGGTGGCGCTCGAACAGCAGGGGGATGTCACAGACGACGACGCGGTCCCCCCGCGCCTCGGCGTCGGCAATGTCCTGCTGGCGGAGGCGCTCGACCTCGGGGTGGACGATGGCGTTGAGCTGCTCGAGCTCGTCGGGCTCGTCGAAGACGATGCCGCGCAGCGCGGCGCGGTCGATGTCACCCGATTCGTCGAGGATCATCGTGCCCCAGCGCTCGCGGACGCGGTCGAAGCCGGGCGTCCCCTGTTCGACGACCCGCCGGGCCAGCACGTCGGCATCAATGATCGTGGCGCCGCGCGCCGCGAAGGTCTCTGCGACGGAGGACTTGCTGCTGCCGATGTTGCCGGTGAGCCCAACGAGAATCATGGCTGAAAACAATCGGGTGGAAGGAGCGCGGTGGGTGGCGTACTTTAGTGTATCTCTCCGGCCCGGGAGGGTCAACGAAAACGTCCGCTTCGAGGCAAAAAAAGGGCGCCGGGATCTCCCGGCGCCCTCTCCAGCAGAAAGCTTGACGGTCAGAACGCTTCGGTCCAGGCGCGGTGCCGCACGGGGATCGGTGGGGCAGGGAGGTTCTTCAGCGCCGACGCCACCGCGCAGCTCGAGTAGTTCACCACGGCGTTACCGAGCACCGAGTTCTCTGCGAGGTCCACGTTGGCGGCCATCACGGCACCGTTGAAGTGACCCCCGGTACCCGCCGTCTGCAGGCGCCCCCGGATGATCACCGGGCCGAAGAACTTGAACCCGCCCTGCACCGAGAGGTCGCCGCCGACGAGCAGGATGCCCTGGCCCGTGCCCCCCGTAAGGTGCGCATCGCCGGGGTAGTAGATGATCGGGTAGTACGACTCGCACGGACGCGTCGGGATCCAGCGCCCGACGTCCCCCCAGTTCGTATTGACCGTGCGGTTGCACGTCGTACCGATGACGACCGGCGCGGGGCTCGGATTCGTCGTCATCGTGAGCGTTGCCATCGCAACGAGCTGGTCCCACGAGGTGTCGCCGAACTTGAAGAACGTGTCGGGATTGGACGCTTCCGCGGTCTCGAGAATCTTCGGGCTCCCGCTAATGCAGTTCATGTTGTTGCAGCCGCTCGTCGAGATGAGGTTGGCGTTGCTGATCGCGATACCGGCCTTTGCCGGCTGGGTGGCGTCACACGTCCACCCTGCGGGACTCTGGTCGTTCCCGTTGATCAGCGAGCTGCCACCGATCTTCGTCTCGCCGACGACCGTGAGCGCGCCGAGGATGTTGATCTGCGCCGTCAGCAGGCGAACGAGCTGGCTCACGCTCCGGGTGGAGCTGTTCCGGGGCCCCGAGCCGACGTGCGCCGTCGACGTCACTTGATATAGCACGGGGTTGAGACGCGTCGCGGTGACATTCACGCTGTCGACGAGCGTGTTGGCCGGCAGCGTCAACGCGCTCTTCGTCAGGATCGTCGTCGGCTTCCCGGCCGTGACGGTCGAGTCGCGGACCGTGCCCGAGTTCCAGTTGGCGAGGCTCGTATTCAGCCCGGACTCGGCGAGGCGGAACGCCTGCTCCTGGATGGCGCTCGAGCGCCCTGCCACCACCTGCTGGTTGGTGGTGAACTGCACGCCGGCGATGAGCAGGCCGATGACGACGATTGCACCAAGGGCGAGCGCCATGGCGAAGCCGCGGCGCGCACGCAGGCGCGGAATGTCATGGGTGCTGCTCGTTGAAGTCGTAAACATGGAACAGCCTCGCGGGGAGGGAAGGGGCACGGATACTCAGGGAACGCGATTGCGAAGCGACACGCCGACCTTCAGCGAGTCGTAGAACACCTGTCCTCTCGAGCTACCGCCGAGGGAGAGCTGGCTGGCAGACTGCACGCGGGTCGTGATCTCGATCCGTGCGACACTGTCGCGGCGCGAGACGTAGTTCGCTGCCGTGATCTCGTTGTCGCTGTTGTCGAAGTAGGCAAAGCGCAGCCCGCCGTTGGAGTTGCTCCGGAACGGACCGGCCACATACTGGTACGCGGCGAAGGTCGGATCCCGGTAGCCGAGGTACCAGTTGTTGTCGGCGGCCGACTGGTAGAGGCCGTAGCGGACCTGCCGCGTGATGCGGATCGGCGCGCCGCGCGCGACGGTCGCGTGCATCGGCGTGGCGCCCGCGATCGTGATCGCGTACGTCGCGGTGGTCGCGAGTCCGAAGGTCAGCGGCGTCGCACAGACGGCGGGGGCCACGGCGGAAACGGCATGTGCCGGCGTTCCCGGCGCGCTCGAGCGCCACGTGTCGTCCGCCGCCGACGCCCCCCGGTCATCCCAGATGAACGCGGAGTCACCGGCGACCGGCATGAACAGGCGGCTGGAGAGCCTGCCCGTCGGCTCGATCGTGAGCACGTTGACCGCGCGCGCGCAGACGACGCCGGTCGCGATGGTGGACTGCATCAGGATGGACGTCGCGTCGATGGTGAGGATGTCCCTGTCGGTCGGCGAGAGCATGCGGAGCTCGCTCGGCAGCACCATCTGGGCGGTCTGCATCTGCATGCGGGTCGCGCCGATCTCGGCGGCCGCACGCCCGAACCGCTGCTGGCCGTTGAGCACCGAGACGATCGCGCCGCCGATGACGGAGAACATCACCAGCGTGATGAGCAACTCGATGATCGTGAAGCCGGCGCGGGCGCGCGGCGGCGTCGTGGGGGTCAGAGGACGCATGGCACGCTCGACCTGTATTCCTGGCTGGTCTTGCGCACGCCCGCCTGAACCGGCAGCACGTAGCGCAGGTTGATGATGCGCGGGGCGCCCGGGATCGCGACCGTCGTGGCCGTCATCCCGGAAATCGACGCCGCCTTCGTGGTGATGACTCCGCACTTCTCGAAGCTGCGCAGGCGCTCGAAGCTCGTCGCCGCCAGCGCCGCGTCGCTCACGCGCTGCGACGATGCCCGCATCTCCCGGATCGTCATCGCCGCCGACGAGGCGAGGGCGAGGACGCCGAAGGAGAGCAGCATGACTGCGACGATGGCCTCGATGATCGAGAAGCCGCGCCGCTCGCGGCGCGGTGCCTCGTCTCGCCGGCGGCGCGAGGGCGCCAGGCGCATGGAACGCGTCAGAGACCGCATTTGCCTACCATCCCGAGAATGGTGATGCACACCGAGTCCTTGCTCGCGTCGCGCGTGAAGCTGAGCTTCCCGGGACCGGCGAGGCGCGCGAGCCCACGGCTGGTGTACGCGATGGACGCGACGTCGCTCACGACCGTCACCCCATACTGCTCGGACAGGTTCACGGGGGCGGCCACCTGCGTCGTTACCCCGTTCACGACCGACGTCACGGAGACCGTGTTACCACTGACCACCAGCTGGGCGGTCCCACCGCGCCGCACGGCTGCCTGCCGTGCCGTCGCGAGATAGGCATGCACGACCTGCTTGGCCGAGCGAACGCCCGCGCCCGCGCGCAACGGCGCCATCTTCGGGAGCGCCATGGCCATGACGATGCCGATGATCGTGATGACGATCAGCAGCTCGATCATGGAGAAGCCTCGCGGGGCTCGGCGTGCAGTCTTGCTGCGGATGGGGTTCATGGGACCGTTGCCAGATGTCAGGCCGGTTGCCCGCCGGGCGGCAGGAGGCCGGGATATCGCCAGATAGACGAGCGGGCCGCAAAAGCGGTCACGCGCGGCAGATCGCTGGATTTATGTAAGTCGTTACAGGACAACGCATTCTATTTTTGTCCCCCTCTGCAATTGATCGCTCGCTACCGCATCCGGCGATCGATCGGCAATCGGGACAGGCGAAGTCTACTGTATAGCTATGGGACACGCCATGTGCGCTAGGTCACACTGTCCGAATGTTCACCGGATTCCGGCGAATAAACCGCTCAGAACAGGCGAACCTGGTCCTCGTCCCGGCGGGGGACCTCGTGGCACTGGCGGCACCGGGCCTCATAGGCATCCTGCGCGCCCACCATGATCACCGGGGAGTCGTAGCGGGCGGGCTTCCCCTCGAGCAGGCGCTGGTTGCGGCTCGCCGGGCCGCCGCAGACCACGCAGATCGCATGGAGCTTGTCCACCAGCTCGGCGATGGCGAGCAGGCGGGGCATCGGCCCGAACGGCTCCCCGCGAAAATCCGTGTCCGTCCCGGCGAGGATCACCCGCATGCCGCGGTCGGCGAGCATCGTCGCCAGGTCGGCGACGGTATCGTCGAGGAATTGCGCTTCATCGATCGCGACGACCTGGGTATCGGGCTCGACCCGCTGCGCGATCTGGGCTGGCGAGTCCACCGGGAGTGCATCCACGGTCCGGCCATCATGCGTCGAGACCTTGAAGAGACCGGCGTACCTCTCATCAAGGTGCGACTTGAACACCTGGACGCGCTTCCTTGCGATCATCGCCCGCCGGACGCGGCGGATGAGCTCCTCGCTCTTGCCGCTGAACATC
>JACDHQ010000070.1 GCA_013820975.1 Gemmatimonadaceae bacterium | reverse complement strand
ACCTGCGCCTGCTGGTGATGTCCGCCACGCTCGACGGGGGCCCTGTTGCGGAGATGATCGGCGATGCGAAGGGCGCCGCTCCGGTCATCACCAGTGAAGGACGCGCGTTCCCCGTCGCCACCGTGCACGTGCCGAGGCGGGCCGACCAGCGCGTCGAGGCCCTGGTCGCCGCAACGATCCGCCGCGCCCTGGGCGAGCACCAGGGCGATGTGCTCGCGTTCCTGCCGGGCGCCGGCGAGATCGCGCGAACCGCCAGGCTGCTGGATGACGACACGCTGCCCGCGGGGGCGTACGTTGCGCCGCTGCACGGCTCGCTCGACGAGGGCGCACAGGACCTCGCGATTGCGCCGTCGCGCGCTGGCGAGCGCAAGATCGTGCTCGCCACGACGATCGCGCAGACGAGCCTCACGATCGACGGCGTGCGGATCGTCGTGGACTCGGGGATGCAGCGCGTGCCCCGGTTCTCCCCTCGCACCGGCATGAGCCGCCTGGAGACCGTGCGCGTATCGCATGCATCGGCCGAGCAGCGGCGCGGGCGCGCCGGCCGCACGGCGCCGGGCATGTGCTACCGGCTCTGGGACGAGCACGAGCACCACGGGTTGCTCCCGTTCGACCGCCCCGAGATCCTCGAGGCCGATCTCGCACCGCTCGCCCTCGAGCTGGCCTCGGCGGGCATCACCCGCGCCGACGCCCTGCAGTGGCTCGACGCGCCACCGGCCGCGTCCCTTGCCCAGGCAGGCGAGTTGCTTCGCACCCTTGGCGCCGTCGATAGCTCGGGGCGCATCACCGCACACGGCCGCAAGCTCGCGACGCTCGCCGCGCATCCGCGCGTCGCCCACATGCTGCTGCACGGGCTCGCGCAGGGCGAGGATGTCGCCACGGTAGCCTGCGATCTCGCCGCACTGCTGGGCCAGCGCGACATCCTGCGGTTCGGTCCCGCGCCCGACGCTGGCGATGCCGACGTGCGGCTCCGCCTCGAGGTGCTGCACGACCTCGAGCGCCGGGGTGTCGCGGCGGCGGTGCCCGGCGGCGAAGTCGATCGCGGCGCGGCACGCCACGCGATGCTCGAGGCGCGCCAGTGGCGCCGGACGCTTCGCATTCCCGACAGCGCCGGATACCGCGTGGACGCGGCGGGACAGCTTCTCGCGGCGGCGTACCCCGAGCGCATCGCCCAGCGCCGCACGCCCGCGGACGGAGTGTCGCGCACCCGGTACCTGCTCCGCAACGGAAGCGGCGCAGAGCTCACCGGCACGCGATCGCTTGCCGGCGCACCGTTCCTCGCCGTGGCCGAGCTCGGGGGCGCCGGTGCCGAGCCGCGGATCCGGCTCGCCGCTCCGCTGACCCTCGCCGAACTGCACCACGTGGGCGCCGACTCCATCGAGCGGGAGCTCACCGTGGAATGGGACGATGCCACCGGGACCGTGCAGGCACGCGAGCGCACGCGAATCGGCGCGATCGTGATCGCAGACTCCGCCGCGCGTGCACCCGATCCCGACGCGTTGCTGGCAGCGCTGCTCGCGGGCATTCGGTCGTCGGGGCTTCTCATCCTCCCATGGTCGCCGGATGCCGCGGCGCTGCGCGAGCGCATGGCCTTCGCGCAACGCGCCGCGCCAGCCGACTGGCCCGATGTCTCCGACGCTGCGCTGCTCGGCTCACTCGAGGAGTGGCTCGCCCCGTCCGCCTACGGGCGCACCGGGCGACAGGCGCTCGCGGGGATCGACCTCAGGGCGGCACTCGAGTCACTGCTCCCATGGAACAGGCGGCAGGAGCTCGACCGCTTCGCCCCTTCGCACTGGGAGGTCCCGAGCGGGTCGCGCATCCGCATCGACTACGCGGTTGCGGAAGCGCCCGTGCTCGCGGTGCGGCTGCAGGAAGTGTTCGGCCTGCACGAGACGCCGCGCATTGCCGGTGGGCGCGTCCCCCTCACCGTGCATCTTCTCTCGCCGGCGCATCGTCCCGTCCAGGTGACGCAGGACCTCGCCGGATTCTGGCGCACGGGCTACTTCGACGTGAAGAAGGAGATGAAGGGGCGCTACCCGAAGCACTACTGGCCCGACGATCCGCTCGTCGCCGAGCCGCGGCGCACCACGCGCAAGCGCTGAGTGATGCGCCGGCTGCCGCTATCGTGACGCGTACGGGCGCAGCCACTCCTCCAGGAACGCCCAGGTGCGGTTCCACGAATCGCGCTGTTCGGGCGAATCGTCGCGCTCGAGCGTCTCGCGGTTCACCCGCCGGTTGAAGGTGTGGCCGCGGCTCGTCGGCCCGGGCGTCGGGTCCACGTACACCTTCGTCTCCGAGAGATGCGGCTTGCGCGCGCGCAAGGCATCGATGAGCGGCTGTGCCTCCTCGAAGTTCACGTCGTCGTCGTTCGTGGCGACGTGCACGAGCAGCGGCGTCCGCAGGCTGTCCACATGGTAGTATGGTGACCGTCGCTTGTACTCCTCGCGCTTCTCGAAGGGCAGCCCTTGCACCTCGCGCTGGGTGGAGAAGCTCCGCTGATAGCCGGGCCCCTTGTATGCGAGCCGGAAGAACAGGTTGGTCACCGGCACCATCGCCGCCCCGGCCTTGAAAGGCGTCGTCCCACGGAACAGGAGGTGCGCCGCGATGAAGCCGCCATGGCTCCATCCCATCACGCCCACGCGGTCGGGGTCCACATACGGGAGCGTGCGCAGGTAGTCGTAGGCGCCGAGGACGTCGTCCACCTCCTTGCCACCATAATCGATCGCTTCGTGGAACTCGCGGCCGTAGCCGGTGCTGCCGCGGTATTCGGGCGCGATGACGACATAGCCGCGATTGACCGCCTCGATGATGAACGGCAGGTAGTTCTCGGTCCAGTTGCCGTGCACCCCGCCGTGCACCCAGACCATCGCCGCATGCGCCCGGTTGCCGCGCGGCGTCAGCGGCGCGTACACGTAGGCCGGGATCTCGAGGCCGTCCACCGGGCTGCGGTACGTCACCTTGCGGTACTGCATCACGCCTCGGCTCCGTGCGGCGAAGATGCTGTCGGTGACTGCCTTCACCTCGATGTGCCGGCCGTAGTCCGCCACGGGGTGGTCCTCAGGGCGGTTGCTCACGTACAGCATCCGGGCGCGGGCGGTGTCCAGCGGCACGACGCGGCGGTCGGGACCGCCCTGCGCCGACGCAGAGGGGACGGCGAACGCGGCAAGGAGCGCCGCAGTGGCGGCGAGAGTGACTCGGGTGCGCATGAGGTGCCGGGGCGAGGGTGAGATGGGACGTCAGGGTATTAACGCGCGACTCATCCGATCCGCTAGCCATCGTCTATGCGCTACCGGATTTGGCCGCATATGTCATCCTCACGGCCGGGACCGGCGGCGGGTGGCGTTCCGCTTGCGGATCGATCTGCTGAACCGTCACGCGGAGCGTCGTCATGCCTGGTCCCCACCCGTCCCGCCACTCGCATGAGCGGAATCTGGAGCGCAGCCTCGAAGACACGCCGGATCGCCCCCCGGCGAGCGACCGCGCGGCAGGTCCCGTAGGCCAGCCGGAGCCCGACCCCGACGTCGCCAACCGGCTCGCTCGCAAGGCTGCGGAGCGCGAGGCCGCTCGGCGGGCTCTGAGCCGGTCTGAACAGGAATCTTCGTCCTGACCGGTCAGTCCGGACGGTCCGGATGATAAGCACATGATTTTCGTGATCGCCGGCACCATATAGGCAAGTCGTGTGTTGACAAGTGCTTATCGGGCCTGCGCATCGACGGTTTGTGATGCTGCAGAGTGCGGCCGCGCGCCGGTTTGTCTACGCGGCAATTCCGGCGACAGATGGTGCGCGAGTTGCGAACCCCCCCGCGACGCGCCGGTCCCAGGTAGCTCGGCAGCGGCTGTACGATCGGTCAGGCGCGAAAGGCCGTCATCCCCGACAGGGGCTGAATCCGCTGAGGACGCCTGTAATCGCGTCCACTCTCGAGAGCCGGGCGCGGCGCGACGCCACGACGAACAGCGTCGTTTGGGGGTGTGGATGTCCCGCAGCCCCACCCGCTCATTCGCCCGCGGGGGCTCGACCAAAGGGCGGCAGAATTGGAAGAACAAGGAGAACTTTTCAGATGCGTTTCCGTACCTCGTTGACTTTTTCGCTCGTCGCTGCGGCGCTGACCCTGGGCGCTGCCGCGGAGGCAGGCGCGCAGGCGATTCCGCGCGGTGGAAAGGAGCCGGTTCCGTGCGCGTGCGATACCGTTCGCGTGACCCGCGTGGACACCGTGACCCTCTACCGTCGTGACACCATTCGCGTTACCCAGTACGACACCGTCCGGCCGCGGCCGCTTCCGCTCCCGCTGCCTGTCGTCGCCCTCGACGGTGGCCCGTACGTCGGCCTCGGCGGCGGCGTGCAGTTCCCGCGCGGCGATTTCGGCAACTACGAGATGGGCTGGAACGTGACCGGCATGGTCGGCTACGACTTCCGCAACAACCCGTTCGGCTGGCGCATCGACGCTGCCTACGACCAGTTCTCGGAGCGTGAGAACACGGCCGGGGCCGCTGCAGACCCGACCCTGTACACGGTCAACGCCGACCTCAAGTTCCGCATGCCCGTCGGCGCCACCAGGCGCAGCCACGTCTATGCCCTCGGCGGCCTCAGCTACGGGCGCTACAAGGACATGATCATCGGGCCGCAGACCAGCGCGCGCATCGACACCCCGGCTTCTCCCCTTCCGGCAGGCATCACGATCGCGCGCAGCTTCAGCGACGACTGGGGCTGGAATGCCGGCGGAGGCGTGGCGTTCGGCGTCGGCACCCGCACCAGGCTCTTCATTGAGTCGCGGTACGTGAAGATCGAGGGTGGATTCATCCCGGTCATCGCCGGACTGACCTTCGGCCTCTGACGAACTGAGCGGGAGCCGGATGCGCACCATCATCCGGCTCTCCTCGCCAGCCGAGGCGATTGTTGCCGCTGGAGTTGGAACCTGGGCGGCACAATAGTTTCTTACGAAGGGTGGGCGCGGCGTTACGCTGCCCCACCCTTCGCTGTCATGTAGCATGAGCAGGTATCCAATGCCGAAATCCCGCACCTCTGCAGCCTTGAATCCAGTGCGCATCTCCGTCGTCTTTCTCGCCCTCGCGGCCAGCACCGCCTGCCATCGCGCCGTCATCGCCCAGGAGCCGCCGGCGCAACCGGCAGGCACCGACTGGGTGACGATCTCGCCGAATGGCCGTCCCGTGATTTCCGCGGGCACCTCGCGCGCGACCGAGGAAAAGAAGGAGGAGACGACCGTCCTCAAGTTCCGCTCCCGGCAGGACAGCCTCGAGTGGGCCTCCGCGCGCCGCGTTGCTTCCAATGCGAACGCATTCCGCGTCGTGGTGTCCATCAAGGATCGCCAGCTCTGGGTGATCGACAAGTCGGGGGACACCTTGCGTGCCGCCGACGTCGCAGTCGCAAAGGACGAGGTGCTGAACTACAACGGTCGCACGTGGTCGTTCAAGACACCGCGCGGCACGCGGACCGTGCGCTTCAAGCAGGAGGATCCGGTGTGGACGCCGCCCGACTGGCACTATGCCGAGGTCGCGCGCGACTACAACCTCAAGATGCGGCAGCTCCCGCTGCGCGGCTCGGTGAAGCTGAAGGACGGCTCGCTGCTGTCCGTACGCGACAGCCTCGTGGGAATCACGAAGCCGGGCACGTCGTGGTCGGAGCTTCCGTTCGATTACGAGGTCGTCTTCGAGGGCACGCTCTTCGTCCCGCCGATCGGCACGAAGAACCGGCGCATCGAGGGCCAGCTCGGCAAGTACAAGCTCGACCTGGGCGACGGCTACATGCTGCACGGAACGCCGCACCAGCACACCGTCGGCAACGCGGTCACGCACGGCTGCGTGCGACTGCGTGACGAGGACATCGAGTGGCTGTACCACAACGTGCCGGTCGGCACCCGCGTGTACCTCTACTGAGTCACCCGCGCACGCGTCACGCGTCACGAGTCGCAGGGCCGCCTTCGGGCGGCCCTTTGTTTTTGCAGGCTCCTCTCATCCCGCAGCTGATGCGATCGCTCCTCCTCCTGGTTGCCGTCCTGACAGCCGGATGCACGCCGGCTCGCCTCGCCCCGGCGCACACCGAGCTCCGCGTGCTCGTCTACAACATCCACGCGGGCAAGGACGCGGGCGGTGCCGACAACCTCGAGCGGGTTGCCGCGATGATCACCGCGTCGGGAGCGGACATCGTCCTCCTCCAGGAGGTGGACAGCGCGACGCGACGGGCGCAGGGCGTCGACCAGCTCGCAGCGCTCGCCGTCCTCACGCGCATGCATGGCGCCTTCGGCAGCACCATCGAGTGGCAGGGTGGCAGCTTCGGGCTCGCAGTCCTGTCGCGCCATCCCATCGGTGCGCACGCGCTGATTCCCCTCCGCACCGATCCGCCGCAGCCGCGCGTGGACTATGCGCGTGAGCCCCGCGGCGTGCTCGTCGCGACGGTGACCACGCCGCATGGCCCGCTTGCCGTGATGAACACGCATCTCGACGCCGGCCGCGACGGGCAGTGGCGCCGGCAGGAGGTGGTGCATCTCCTCACCGTTGCCGACTCGCTGCGAAGTGCTGACGCACGCCTGATCCTCGGCGGGGACCTCAATGCCCGGCCATCGAGCCCGGAGTTGCAGCCCCTCACGGAGGCGGGACTCCGCGACGCCTGGATCGCGTGTGGCCAAGGGGAAGGATTCTCCTTTCCGGCGACGGCCCCCGATCGGCGGATCGACTACCTGTTCCTCGACTCAGGCTTTGACTGCCAGCGGGCGCGGGTGCTACCGGACGAGGCGTCTGACCATCGTGCCCTGCTCGTGACGCTCAGGCTTCCCTAGCTGGCGGTCGCGTCGTTACCCCCCGCCGGCCGCGCGAGAAACGTTTGGAACGTCGCTTGCCTTTACCGTGGCCACATCTCCCCTGACGAAACAACACCATGACTCTCTCGCGCTCATCCCGTCGCCGCATCATCGGAGCCGCCTTCGCGGTGCCGCTGCTCGCCGTGGCAATCATTCCCGCCAGCCGCCAGGCGGCGTGGCGCACGATCGTCCCCCGGGCCGATGCGACCGAGTCCGCCATCGCGCTGGAAGCCGTGCTCGGCGACCGCAAGCTCCATGTCACGCTGGCCAACGGCGAGGTGAAGACCTACAACGTGGCGATCGGCACGCGCGCGTATCCGACGCCGACGGGGCAGTTCACCATCAGCCGCATCATCTGGAACCCCGGCTGGGTGCCGCCCAATTCCAAGTGGGCGCGCGGCAAGAAGGCGACTGGTCCGAAGGACCCTGGCAACCCGATGAAGGTCGCAAAGATCTTCTTCAAGCAGCCCGATTACTACATCCACGGCACCGGGCACGTCGAGTCGCTCGGCACTGCGGCCTCGCATGGCTGCCTTCGCATGCATCCCGACGAGGTCGCGGAGCTCGGAGCGATGCTCATGCAGGCAGGCGGTGTCAGCCACGACTGGGACTGGGTGAAGCGCACGCTGCGCGTCGGCGACAGTCGCACGATCAATCTCAAGCAACCGGTCCGCATGACGGTGCGCGCGTCGCGGCCACCGCCCGCGCCGGTTGCGGAGCCCGACACGGCCGTCGCGGCCCCGTCCGATACGGTGCTCATCCCCGTTTCGTGACGCCTCCGAGCTGACGCACTTCGGCAGGGGTGAGGTGCCGCCACTCGCCCTTGCCGAGTGTGCCCAGCGCGAGCGGACCGATCGCCACGCGGACGAGCCGCAGCACCTCGACATCGAGCGCCGCGAGCAACCGGCGGATATGCCGGTTCTTCCCCTCGTCGAGCACGATTTCCAGCCAGCCGTGCCGGTCTCCCGAACGCAGCACCTGGGCGCGCTGCGCGGCGAGGTGCTCGCTCGTGCCGGTGTCGCCATTCGCAACCGCGACGCCTTCTGCCACGCGCGTCGCCAACTCCGCGGTCGGCACCACGTTCACCTGGACGTGGTACACCTTGTCGACGTGCGACCCCGGGCTCGTGATCCGCGACGCCCACTGTGTGTCATTGGTGAGGAGGATGAGCCCTTCGCTCGCCTTGTCGAGCCTGCCCACCGGCGAGACGAACGGAAGGCCGGCGCCGTCGAGGCAGCGGTAGACCGTGTCGCGCGCTTTCGGGTCGTGGCGGGTCGTGACGAGGCCGCGCGGCTTGTTGAGCGCGAGGTAGACCCGCGCTTCCTGCGCCACCTCGGCATCATCCACCGCGAGGCGGTCACGCAGGAGGTCCACGCGGAATGCGGGATCGCGGACGATGCGGCCATTGACGCGAACGCGCCCAGCAAGCACGAGGCGCTCCCCTTCGC
>JACDHQ010000069.1 GCA_013820975.1 Gemmatimonadaceae bacterium | reverse complement strand
CAGCAGCGATGCTTGGCGAAGCGGATCGGCTGATCGATGCGCCCGAGGTGGGCGCGTCGCGCGTGACGCATGGCGCCACCGACAGCGCGCAAGCGCCGGCAGCCGCCATCCATCCGGCACCTGCGGTCGTCGCGAGTCTCCAATCCGTCTCCATCCACCGCGCGCGCGAACGCATCGCCGACGCCACGCTGACCATCGCTGGAGGCGAGATCACCGGTGTCGCCGGCGTCGAGGGGGCGGGCCATCACCTCCTGCTGCTGCTGCTCGCCGGCCGGCTCGTGCCCGACAGCGGCACGATCGAGCTTCCCGGCAGCATCGGCTTCATCCCCGAGGACCGCCATCGCGATGCCGTCATCGCCGAGCTGTCGCTGGCCGAGAACATTGCCCTTCGCGATGCGGGCGCGCGACGCGGGATGATGCGCTGGACCGCCTGGCGCGAGCGGGCCGACGCGCTCGTTGCTGCGTACGACGTACGCGGCCCCACCGACCATCCGTCGATGGCCCAGCTGCCGCTGCTCGTCCTCAGTGGTGGCAACCAGCAGCGGCTCGTCGTCGCGCGCGAGCTGGCCGGTGCACCGGCGCTCGTCGTCGCGGAGAATCCGACGCGCGGGCTCGACGTGCGCGCGGCTGCGTTCGTCCGGGAGCGCCTGCGCGAGGCTGCCGGCGCAGGCGCCGTGGTGGTGATGTACTCGGCCGACCTCGACGAGGTGATCGCCGTCGCCGACCGCGTCCTCGTCGTACACGACGGGCGGGTGCGGGAGTGTGCACGCGACCGTGACGCGGTGGGCCGCGCGATGCTCGGTATCGCATGAGCGATACGCATCCCGGGCGGTGGCGCGCGCTCACCCTCCTGGCGATCGCCGAGCTGCTCGGCATGTCGCTCTGGATGGCCGGCACCGCCGTCGGCCCGCGGTTGCAGAGTCTGTGGTCGCTCGACTCGTCGCAAGTCGGCTGGCTGACGACCGCGGTGCAGCTCGGGTTCGTCGCCGGCACCGCGGTGTCGGCGATGCTCAACCTCGCCGACATCATCGCAGCGCGATGGCTCTTCGCGTGTTCTGCCATTCTCGGTGCGATCGCCAATGCCGCGTTGCTGCAGGCTGCCGGCTTCGAAGGGGCGGTGATGGCCCGCGCGGCGACCGGGTTCTTTCTCGCCGGCGTCTATCCGCCGGCGATGAAGATGGCCGCCACCTGGTTCCAGGCGCGGCGCGGGCTCGCCGTAGGTGTGGTGGTGGGCGCGTTGACGATAGGCAAGGCATCGCCCTACCTGGTTAATGCCTTGCCAGACGCCGGAATCACCGGCGTGACGCTGGCGACGAGTGCCGCAGCGGTGCTCGCGGCGGCACTCGTCATGTTCGGCTACCGCGAGGGTCCGTATCCGTTTCCGCCGCGGCCATTCTCCTGGAGCCTTGCCGGGACGATCGTGCGCGAGCAGAAGTGGCGCCTTGCGACCGGCGGCTACCTGGGGCACATGTTCGAGCTGTACAGCTTCTGGGCGTGGATTCCTGCCTTCCTGGCTGCGAGTGCTGCTGCGCGCGCTGCGGCGCAGGGGACCGAGGTGGCCGACCTTCGCATCGTGAGCGCGCTGTCGTTCGGCGTGATCGCCGTCGGTGGGGCAGGATGCGTCTGGGGCGGGCTCGCGTCCGACCGGCTCGGCCGTGAGCGACTGGTCACGATCGCGATGGCGGCAAGCGGCGCCTGTGCGCTGCTGATCGGCTTCACCTTCGGCGCGTCGTGGTGGCTGGTCGCACCCATTGCGCTGGTGTGGGGATTCTTCGTGATTGCCGACAGCGCGCAGTTCTCGGTGCTGGTCACGGAGAGTGTGCCGCCGCACGCGGTCGGGACGGCGCTCACCATCCAGACGTCGATCGGCTTCCTGTTGACGACGGTGACGATCCAGGTGATTCCGCCGCTCGTCGAGCGGGTGGGGTGGCCGTGGGCATTTCCGATTCTTGCCATTGGGCCGGCGCTGGGGATCTGGAGTATCAGGCGGCTGCGCACGTGGCGCGCGGCAGGGCGATGATGCTCGCCGAGGGTACGTCGCGCAGCCGGTCGCTGATCGTCGCGACGCGCTCGACGCGCGGAGCAGTGACAGCCGCCATCGCGGTTGCGGCAGCCGTTGTCATGATCGCCGCGACACTCGCCCTCATGGAGATCGATGCCGCAAGCGCGCTCGCTGCCTTCTGGCGCGGCTCCTTCGGCACCCGGTACGCGCTCGCATCGGCCACGCTCGTGCGCGCAGTGCCGCTCATCCTCGCGGGCCTCGCCGTCGCGATCGCGTTCCGCGCCGGCGTCTTCAACATCGGCGCCGAGGGGCAATTGCTGGCCGGGGCTGCGGCTGGTGCGGCGGTGGCCGGCCCGCTCACCGCGGCGGGGATGCCGGCGCTCATCACGCTGCCGCTGACGATCGTCACCGGTGCGGTGGCGGGCGGGTGCTGGGCTGGCATCGCCGCCTGGCTCCGCGCACGCTTCGGCGTGCTCGAGGTGATCAGCACGATCCTGCTGAACTTCGTCGCGCTCAACCTCGTGGGCTTCCTCGTCCGCGGGCCGCTGCAGGAACCCACGCGCATCTACCCGCAGACCGAGGCACTCGGTGCCGCGGCGCGACTGCCGATGATGATCCCGGGGACGCGCCTGCACTGGGGTGCGGCGATCGCACTGGGGTGTGCGCTGCTGCTCTGGCGCTACCTCCGCGATACCGCTGGCGGCTTTCGGCTGAAGGCGACGGGTGCCAACCCATTCGCCGCCGCGAGCGCGGGGCGGATCGACGTCAGCGCGGTGAGCACACGCGCCTTCCTGCTGAGCGGTGCGCTTGCGGGAACGGCCGGCGTCGTCGAGCTGACCGGGGTGACGTACGCGCTCTACGAGAACCTGTCGCCCGGGTACGGATATACCGCCATCGCCGTCGCCCTGCTCGCGCGGCTGCACCCGCTCGGCGTCATCGCCGCGGGCGTCCTCTTCGGCGCGCTCGACGTCGGCGCATCGGCGATGCAGCGCGACGCCGGGGTGCCGTCGGTGATCGTGTACACCATCACCGCCATCGCCATCCTTGGCGTCGTCGCGGCATCGCGGCCGATGGTGCGGCGATGATCGCGTCGGCGTTCGCGGCAAGCCGCTACGGGAGGCTTCGATGATCGAGGCATTCCTCGAAGCCGCCGTCCGCGTCGCCACGCCGCTGCTCCTCGCGGCACTCGGTGAGCTCGTGGTGCAGCGTGCCGGCGTGATCAACCTCGGGCTCGAGGGGGCGATCACCGCGGGAGCGTTTGCATCGCTCCTCGCGATCGAGACGGGCTCGGTCGGTTCGGGCTATGCCGCCGGCGCGGCGGGCGGCGCCGCGGTCTCGCTGCTGCTGGCGGTCTTCGTCGTCACGCTGCGCGGCAACCAGATCATCACCGGGACGGCGCTCACGCTCCTTGCACTCGGCATCACCGGCACGCTCTACCGCGCGGTGCACGGCGTCGAAGGTGCCGCGCTCTCGGTGCCCACATCCGGGCCGGTGGCCATTCCCGGCCTCTCGGCAATTCCCCTCGTCGGTCCGGCGTTCTTCAACCAGCCTTTCATCACGTACGGGCTCTACCTGCTCGTGCCCGCCCTCTGGTGGTGGCTGTATCGCACGCACGCCGGGCTGTCGCTGCGGGCGATCGGCGAGTCCCCGGCGGCGGCGGCGACGGCGGGTGTCCACGTCGGCCGCGTGCGGATGCTGGCGCTCGTCTTTGGAGGTGCGCTCGGCGGTCTCGGCGGCGCGACGCTCGTGCTCGCGCAGGCGGGCACCTTTGCCGAAGGCCTCTCGGCGGGGCGCGGCTTCATCGCGATCGCGATCGTGGTGCTCGGCCGCTGGCACCCGTGGGGAGTTGCGCTCGGCGCCCTGCTATTCGGTGCGGCGAGCGCGCTCCAGTATCTCTTCCAGGCGATGGGGTGGCCGGTGCCATACCACATCTTCCTCGCGCTGCCCTACCTGCTCACCCTTGCCGCGCTGGCGGGAGTCGCGGGGCGGGTGCGCGCCCCGGCAGCGCTGGCGCGCGATTGAAACCGGAATTCCTGGCGAACGCGTAGCTCGACCTTTCGGGATGCGATCCGGAAAAATCCGGGTTGATCCGGGCCAATGCTCTTCCGGCACGCGCGCACCTTGGCCATGAACAGCTCGGCCCGGATTCACCCGGATGACAACCGGATCGGCTCCGCTGCCGTTCACGCAGTCGTCTTTTCATTCCCTGCAATTCAAGAAATGCTTTTCCGGCCCCCCGCGCTCAGCCACGGCTCAGCAGCGGGAGATGCCGCTCTCCCAGCGCCGCTCCCAGGTGCCATCGCCGCGCCACTGGACCACGTAGCGCAGCGACGCGTTCGAGTCCCGCGTGAGGACGATCAGCGGCTGGCCTCCGAGCCGGACGACTGCCAGCAGGTCGACCCGGGTCACCATCTCCTCGCGCCCCGCCCAGCGCTCGGCGCGGGCAACCGCCCACGCAGCGCCTGGACCGCGGCGTTCGGCGATGAGGAGGGTGTGCTCCTCGAGCGGGTTGGCCTCCTGGTTCACCCGCCGTATCACATGGGCGACCATCACGCCGATGTCGCCGTGGGTGAAGCGGCGGACGTCGGTGACGACGAAGGGGAGCCCCTGAAAGCTCGCGGCGAGATCGCCCGTTCGATGCGCGTCGAGCCCCGAGGCGAGGCGCGCCACCCGTGAAACGAGGTCGCTCGAGTCGCGGCTGGGGAGTCCCTGGACGGAGTCGGTCGCGATTGGCTGTACGGCCGCGTCGAGGAACCCTATCCGCCAGCGTGCGGTGCCTTCCGGGGCGGTGAGCACGGGCCAGCTGTTGCAGCTCGCGACAGCCGTGGATGTCTCGGGGCCGAGCGTCACCGTGCTGGTGGCGCCGGCGCGGCTCATCAGGACTGCCGTCGATCCAACCAGGTCCGAGACGTCGAGCGACTCCGGCTCGATGAAGCCGTCCATCTCGGCCGACACGACGATCACCTGCTCGGGACGATCCCCCGCGATGAGGAGGACGGGGCCCGCCGCCGGATCCCAATTGGAGGCGGCGGGTATCGGATCGGCCGCCACCGGGGAATCGGTCGCCGGCGTCCCCGTCGCCGAATCCCGGGGTCCGGGCGCGTCGGAGCCGCAGGCAAGCACCGCCGGCAGCACGAGGATGAGGCAGACGTTGCGCATGGGCGGTAAGTTGACGCCAACCAGACCCTACCGCCATATGGATTCTGTGCCCCCCGCCCCCGCGAACGCCCCCTCCCCTCCTGCAGGCATGCTTGCACGGCTTGGCCTGCACCGGCCGGAGCTGCGCGCGTGGGCGATGTACGATTGGGCGCTCTCCGCGATGCAGACGGTGATCATGACCGCCGTCTTCCCCATCTATTTCGTGAGCGTCGCGGGCGCAGGGTTGCCTGGGGCCGAGGCGACCCAGCAGCTCGCGCGTGCGAATGCCATTGCGCTCGTCGCGGTGGCCTTTCTCTCGCCGCTGCTCGGTGCGCTCGCCGACTTCAGTGCGACCAAGAAGCGCTTTCTCGCGATCTTCACCGTCGTCGGTGTGCTGTCCACGGCGGGGATGTGGTTCATCCATACCGGCGACGCGACGCTCGCCTCGACGCTGTTCATCTTCGCACTGATCGGCGGGTCGGCGTGCCTCGTCTTCTACGAGTCGTTGCTGCCGCACATCGCGTCGCCCGACGAGATGGATCGGGTGAGCACGGCCGGCTACGCGACCGGGTACATCGGTGGCGGGATCCTGCTCGTGCTCAACCTGCTCTGGATCCAGCAGCCGGGATGGTTCGGGTTGCCGAGCGGGCCGAACCTGACCGAGGCAGAGGCGACGCTGCCGGCGCGCCTGTCGTTCGTCTCGGTGGCGGTGTGGTGGGCGCTGTTCGCGATGCCGATCTTCTTTCGCGTGTCGGAGCCGCCGCGCGTCGTGGAGTCGGATGAAAGTCCGCGCCAGAACCCGGTGAAGGTGGCCTTCCAACGGGTCGGAGAAACACTCCGGGAGCTGCGGGGCTTCAAGCAGGCGTTCCTGATGCTGATCGCGTTCCTCCTCTACAACGACGGCATCCAGACGATCATCAAGATGGCGACGGCGTACGGCACCGAGATCGGCCTCGATCGCGGGTCGCTGATCACCGCCGTGGTGCTGGTGCAGTTCATCGGCGTGCCGTTCACCTTCCTCTTCGGCGCGATCGCCGGGCGGATCGGCGCGAAGCCGTCGATCTTCATCGGGCTGGTGGTATACACCGGCATCAGCGTGCTGGGGTACTTCATGACCACGGCGACGCACTTCTACATCCTGGCGCTGCTCGTGGGGATGGTGCAGGGAGGCACGCAGGCGCTGAGCCGCTCGCTGTTCGCGTCGATGATCCCGCCGCACAAGTCTGGGGAATTCTTTGGCTTCTACAGCATCTTCGAGAAGTTCGCGGGGATCTTCGGCCCGCTGCTCTTCTATGTCACCATCGAGATCACCGGCTCGAGCCGGAATGCCATCCTCTCGGTGATCTTCTTCTTCGCCGCGGGTGCGCTCCTCCTCTGGCGCGTCGACGTGGACGAGGGGCGGCGCCAGGCGACGCTGCTGCGGTAGCGCATGCTGTATCCCACGCTGCGGTCGATCACCGGGGTCGCGCTTCGCTGGTACTACCGCGAGGTGACGATCGCGGGCGGCGAGCGGATTCCGCAATCGGCGCCGGTGTTGTTCGTGGTGAACCACCCGAACGCGCTCGTCGATGCGCTCGTGGTGGGATGGGTGGTGCCGCGCCGTGTGCGCATCACCGCCAAGGCGGTGCTGTTCGACAATCCCGCGCTGGGGATGTTCCTGCGCACGCTCGGCATCGTGCCGCTGCGCCGGGCCAGTGACGAGCGGGCGCGGCTCGAGCGGAGCGGTGAGCATTCTGGCGGCGCCGGCGGTCACGTCGCCGACCCCTCGCGGAACGCGACATCGTTCGCCGCGATCCTCGACGCACTCGACCGCCGCAGCGCGGTGCTCATCTTTCCCGAAGGGAAGAGCCACGACGCGCCGGGGCTCGAGCCGCTGAAGACCGGACCGGCGCGCATCGCGCTTGCCGCGCGCGATGCAGGGAAGGCGCCGGGGCTGCAGATCGTCCCCATCGGGCTCGTGTTCGAATCGAAGGAGGTGGTGCGCTCGCGCGTCGTCGCCATCGTCGGCGATCCAATCGACGTCCATGGGTGGAATGCGCCGGCCGATGGGGGGCGCGCAGAAGCACTGACCGCGGAGATCGACCGACGCCTGCGTGCGGTCATGCTATCGGCGCCGACCGCCGAGGAGCTGACCGGGCTCCAGTCGCTTGCTGGCAGCGTCGTCGCGGTGCTCGCCGCCGATGCGCCGTCGCTCGGCGCCGGCCGGACGCTGCACGAGGAGTACCTCATCGCAGCCAGGCTGGCGCGGGGCTTCGAGTCGCTTGCATCGTTGCCACCGGCGTTGCAGGAGCGCGCCGCCGCCGCGCAGCGACGACTCGCCGCGTTCACCGCAGCGCTTGGCGCGGCGCGGATCGATCCCGCCGACAGTGCGATCTCGTTGCGCCGGCGTCATGGCGCGCGGTTCGTCGTGCGCGAACTCCTGCTGATGCTCGCGCTGGGACCACTCGCGCTGTGGGGGCGGGTGACGCACTGGATCCCGTTCCGTCTCGCGCGGCGGATCGCGATGCGCGACGTCACCTCACGCGACCAGCCGGCGATGCGGACGATCGTCGCCGGGCTGGGGCTGGTGCTCGCGAGCTATGCGCTCCAGGGGGCGGTGGTGTGGTGGCTCGCCGGCGGGCTGGCGGCGGCGCTCTGGCTGGCGTTGCTGCCGATCGCGGCGGATGTGGATCTGCGCTACTCCGATCGCATCACGGCTGCGGTGCGGCGGACGCGTGCCTATCTGACGCTGCGTCGCGATCCGGGGCTCGCGGAGTCGCTCGCGAGGGAAAGGGCCGGGCTCGCGGCGGAGATCACGGAGCTCGATGTGGCGCTGACGGCGGCGCTGACTGGCGCTGGCTGGCGCTGACCGGGCGGTGACGGGGGGATGAGAGAGTGGGCTCGGCCGATGATGGCCGAATGACACCTCAGGGCGAGTCCCATCCTTGGGTCGCCGGGGGGTCGGGTTCCGCCCACATCTCTCATATAGGACGACCAGTGGGACCATCCCGTTTGGTGCGAGCATCGGGGCTGATGATCTCTACTTCTCGAGAGGGGGATACCCTTACCATCCCTCCCGCATCGACAACACCGGCGCCGGGGAACTGTCGGTCGCGCTGACATTGAAGTACCGTTGACGCGCCCGTG
>JACDHQ010000536.1 GCA_013820975.1 Gemmatimonadaceae bacterium | reverse complement strand
CTGGATTCCGGCTCGCGACGCGCACGCGCGTGGAAGGTGCCGGTGTCGATATCGCCGACTCGTCGAGCATCGGCGGCTACGGGCGCGTCATGTTCGACGGGACACTGTCGCGCGGCTTCGGCCGCTTTGCCGCGGCGGTCACCGGTGCTGCAGGCACCGGAGTCGGGACGGTGACGCCGCAGCGCCTCTTCTATATGGGTGGGCTGCACTCCGTACGCGGGCAGCTCGCGCGTCCGGTTGCAGTGCCGGGTGAGCCGCGCGTTGGCGACACCTTCTGGCTCGGCCGGGGGGAGGTCGGGCGCGGGTGGCCGATGTTCAGGACCGTCGCGTTCTATGATGTTGGGTGGGCGGGGGAGCGTGCGGACTTCGCGAGCCCGGGGCGGCCGATGTCGGGTGCGGGATTTGGCGTGTCGCTGCTCGATGCCACGGTGAGGGCGGATGTGTCGAAGGGGATCTGGCCGGACAAGGGGTGGCGGTTCGACATGTACCTGGGCGGGCGGTTCTAGGGGGACCGCGGTGCTTGGGTGGGCGCTGGGCTCGCGTGAAAATGCCCGCATCCGGCCTGCTTCCACCAGTCACACCCCGCCGCCCCGCGGCATTCTACTGATGTGATCCCCGCGACCCCTCTCCGCTCCGACGAGGCTCTCGCCGCCTCCTGCCGCGCTGGCGACGACGACGCACTCGCCGAGATCTTCCGGCGACATGCCGACGGGCTCCTTCAGTTGGCCTTTCGGCTGACCGGCACCCGTGAAGACGCCGAGGATGTCGTCCAGGACGTGTTCCTCGGGCTGGGTACCGCCCTGAAGCGCTACGAACACCGGGAGTCGTTCACGGGATGGCTGCGGCAGGTGGCCGCGCGCCGGGCCCTGATGCAGCTGCGGTCGTCCGCCCGTGCGTCGCCCGCGAGGCGGATGCGGCGATGTCCGCGCATGCCGGTCATGAAGGTGACCGGATTGCCGGTGAGCTGACCCTCAGCGATGCCATCGAGCGCCTGCCCGCGAGCCTTCGCCAGGTGTTCGTGCTCTTCGACGTCGAAGGATTCTCGCACGCGGAAGTCGCCGACCTGCTCGGCATCTCCCCCGTCGCCTCGCGAAAGCGGCGCTCCCGTGCCGTCTCCATCCTGCAATCCATCCTGAGGAGCTCCCGATGATCCTTTTTCATCCGCGTCACGCGACGCTGCTGCGCTACGCCGAAGACGACGCGCACCGCCCCAGGGGAGTTCGCCGGCACCTGGAGTCGTGTGCCCGCTGTCGCGCCGTCGTGACGGAGATCCGCGGCATCCTCGCAGGCGCGAGCGCAATCGAGCCTGTGCACTTCGACACTGATGCGCTCTGGAGCCGGATCCACGCGCGCCAGCGGCTCGGGGAGCGGTCACTGCTCCCCGCGACGAGCGCATCGGCGCGCCGGCCGCGTCGGTATCTCGCGCGCGGCGGCGTGGCAGCGGCTGCCGCAGCACTGCTCGCGTATGCGCTGTTCTCCAGCGGCAGCGAGCTCCAGGCCGGGGTGTCCAGCGGGACGCTCATCGCGGACACGTTGCGTGCCCAGCCGGGGTCAGCGATCTCCGTCCGGTACATCGCACCGCCTGCAATGGCGTCCGATGCGAACGTCGTCGCGCGCATCACCTATCTGGGGGAGCCCCCACGCACGCGGCCGGTCGACACCCTGGTGACGCTGTCCCGCACCCGAGAGGGCGTGTTCGGGGGCATGCTCCGGATTCCGGAAGCGGCGATGGTCACCCGCCTCACCATCGAATCGGCGGATGGCAAGGCCACCGACGACAACCACGGACGCGCATGGGAGATCGTCTCACGGGACACGGCCGGTCGCCCGCTCTTCCTCGCACTGTTCACGCAGTTCGCCAGTCGCGGCATGGGCGAGTGGGAGAAGGGCTACCACATCGTGAAGGAGATGGTGCGGCACTACCCCGACGAGCCGAAGGGATGGAGGTTCCATGCCTCCCAGTCGCTCGAGCTGGCGGGTCCCCCCGGCCGGGACAGCGTACGCGCGGTATTTCGACCGCAGTACGCGCGGCTTCACGCCATGTACGCGGCGCAGCCGGCAGACTCGGAACGTGCATGGGAGATGTCGATGTTCGGCTCCACGATCGCCGACACCGCACGCAGCCGGTTCTGGCGGCGGCGCCTCCTCGCCGAGCATCCCGCGTCGCCGGGTGCGACACAGTTCCGGGTGTGGGACATCACCGAGTCCACCCCCGACCCCCGTCGCCGCATCGCGGCATTCGACTCGCTGTACGCGATCTCCGGCAGCGCCGCGGCGCAGCTCATGTACGATGCCTTCAGCACGGCGGTCACCACCGGTGACAGCGCGATCGTGGCGCGCTGGGGGGATCGGGTGCTGCAGGGGAGCCGGAAAGCGCGTTGATGGTCGGGGCGCAGTACCTGAAGGTGCCTGCACTCCGTGCCGAGGGACTGCGCCGGCTGCGTGAGATACTCGCGAAGCAGCCGCCAGCAACGAGCACCGACTGGGTCGCCGCGTTCGAGCGCGGGCCCGCGACGTCGATGGCAGACCGGCAGCGCCAGTCGCTCCTGTCACAGGTGG
>JACDHQ010000535.1 GCA_013820975.1 Gemmatimonadaceae bacterium | reverse complement strand
GCCGCAGACCGGGCGATCGCGGCCGGGTTCTCTGCGACCACGACGCTCACCGATGCCTCACCCTGGCCCGAGGCCGGAGTGATCTGCACCCATGGCGCCTCGCTCTCGACCCTCCACTGGCACTCTCGCGTCGTGGACACGGTCGCATTCAGGCGGGCACCGGACGGTGGGAAGGACGCGGGCAGGCCCGTAAGGGCTGTCTGGCACTTCGTCGCGGCACTCGGCCCGGCGATCTCGGTCACGGTGCTTTCGCTGCATCCCGCGGCGATGAGGGCCAGCACAACCGCCATTGAGTGGCGAGGCCGGAGGAAGGGGAGGCGCCGGAAACCGCAGCGCATAGTAATTAACTGCTGTGGTTCGCTATGTTCTCGTCCGAACTGCGCGATTCGACGTTATCACGAGCGCTCAGCTCGGCTTTGGAATGGGGTCAGATCTTGATTTTTTCGCGAGTGTCCGCTTGTGCGGACGGTCGGCCCATATAGCGGCGCACGGGATTTTCGATCTGGCCGCCTATGACTCGTTCCTCTCGGGTCAGATGAGCTGACGCCCACGGAGGAGCGCGGGTGCTGACGCCCACACGGGGCGCGCGGCTGCGCCAGCAGTCGCCGCGAGGTTGTGCCGGGCTTGTCCTCGCGGGGGGGCGACGCTCGCGATTCAGCGCAGCTGGCGTAAGATCGAATGTCCGCGCAAGTTGTTGTCGCGCAAGGAATCGCCCGACCGGAGGGATGGCCGAGTGGTCGATGGCGGCGGTCTTGAAAACCGTTGGACCCGGAAGGGTACCGGGGGTTCGAATCCCTCTCCCTCCGCCACATGCCACCAACCGATACAGCGCCAGTTATCCCGATGCCGTCCATGCCCACGAAGAAGGGCAGGTGGCGAGGGTCCGGGCCGGTGTCGGAGCCGCAGTGGGGATCAGCAATCGGTTCGAGCGGATCGCACAACGGAGTCGAACACCGGCAGCAGATCGCTCTGGGTGAGCGCCTCCTCCAGGAGGCGCAGCGTGTCGCGTATGCGCGCCGCGTCGAGGTTCCGTCCGTGCAGTCGCCAGAGCGCCCGTGCGTCCTCGATGTCCTTCGGGCGCCCGGCCAGCACCTTGGCGACGATGAGATCGCCGATCTCGATGACCGGCACGCCTGTGCTGCCGAGGCGCCTGGTGACCGCGCGCTGCAGGAACTCCTCTTCCAGACCAGACCCGGCGAGCACGACGTCGAGCGGCATCCCCGTTGCGCGATGGACGAACGGCATGACCCGGGTGCGCTGGACGAAGTCCGGATCGGTGACTCTGGGTGCGAAGCCAGCCTCGTCCATCTCACGCGCAAACCGAGCGGGGTCGTCCGGGTCGAGCGCGAGGGTGACGTCGACATCGGCGCTCAGCCGCGGCACGCCGTAGCCGATCACGGCCTGGGCGCCGAACACGTACCAGCGGCCCCAGCGTGCGAGGACGGCCGCGAGCGCCGTCAGCAGCTCAATCGCGGCGGGCTGGAGCGGCACGGCGGAAAAGTGCGGCCAGCCGCACGTGGGCTGTCAGGTCCGCCTGCCGGCTCGCAGCGTCCGGCCATGCGGGATCCGTGGCGACCATCTGACGCCGGAGCTCGTCGGCGATGCGAAAGCCCTCGGCCGGGCCGAGCTGCAGAATCCGTTCTCCCCAGTACGCGTCCTTGCTGGCGCGCACGGCGGCCCAGTCCCGCGAGACGAACTGGCGGATGCCGCGGGTGATCATGCCGACATTGTAGCGCCCGGGGCGCTTCTCAGGCTGGATGCATCGCGCCGACCAGCGCCTTCAGCCCCTCGATGCTCGAGTGCGCAGACGCGATCTCCCGCGCGACGGTCTCTTCCATCGTCTCGACCGGAGACGTCCAGGCCTCGAGGATGACGCTCGTGCAGCGGCCGTGATGGTGGACGCGATCGATGGTCTCCGCGAGCGGAAGCTGGCCCTGCCCGAGTGGCCGGCCCTCGACGATGAACCCCATGAGGTGCGGCAGCCTGGTGATGGCGACGTCCCGCACGTGCAGGTTCACGGTCACCGGGGCGAGCAGGTCGGTGACGGCCTGAAGCCCCTCCCCGGCGCCGAGCGAGTTCGCCGTGTCCAGGCAGATGCCGGCATGCGGGGTGCCGGCGCGCTCGATGATGCGGCGCAGGACCGCCGCGGGAAAGCGGTCGTGATTCTCGAGCGCGAGCGTCACCCCAGCCGCGGCCAGCGCCGGCGCGGCGTTGCGGATCACGGCGGTCACGTCCTCGGCGGAGGGCTCGTAGGGGTGCGCGTCGGCCACGAAGCGGAGCAGCCGGGCCCCGCATGGGCGGCACAGGCTCACGTATTCGGCCAGGCGCGCCTCGGTCAGGCCGCGGGCGCCCAGCTCGATGGCAATGCCCGCTGCCTGCGCCGCGCCCGTGAACCGCTCGAGGCGCTCGGCGGGCCACGTGTGGACGGGCAGGTTGTCCGCGATCTGCACGACGGGCACCGCGTGGTGTCGCGCGAACGCGAGCAGCGCGTGCTCGTCGAACGGGGGTTGCGCGTGGCCGACCGCCCACCCGAACGCAAACGAGCCGACGCCCGCGGAC
>JACDHQ010000068.1 GCA_013820975.1 Gemmatimonadaceae bacterium | reverse complement strand
GGTCCAGCATGCACCGAGCGGCGCTGCCATCACCCGACGAAAGCTAGCGCCGCCCCGTCTCCCTGAGCACCGACGCCGGGTCGACGGTGATCGCACCGTAGCGCGTGATCCAGTGCAGGTGCGGTCCGGTCACCCGCCCCGTCGCGCCGACCGTTCCGATCACCGCGCCCTGCTCCACGGTATCCCCCACTGCCACCGTCTGTTCGCTGAGGTGAAGGTACGCGGTGACGAACCCGGCGCCGTGGTCGAGATAGACCACATTGCCGCCGAGGAAGAAGGCGTCGACCAGGCGCACGATGCCGCGGTTGGCGGCGTGCACCGGCGCGCCGACCGCGCCGGCGTAGTCGGTGCCCATGTGACGCGAGGTGACGGTGCCGTTGAACTCGCGCCCGCGTCCAAAGGTGCTCGTGACGCGGCTCTCGCGCGGGCGCCTGAACGGCTCGGTCCAGAGGCGCGGCGTGTCGTGCGCGCGGCGTGACACCTCCGCCGCCATCGCCGATTCCCGGCGCATGCGCGCGGCGAGTGCCGAGTCGGGCGGCGCGGAGAATCGTGGGGCGACCGTGAGGCGCTCGAGGGGGTAGTCGGCGGGCGCGAGCACCACGTCCAGGACGATGGAATCGCTGGGCGACGGCGCGGTGCAGGTCACGACGATGCGCAGCGGACCCGCCGCGTCGATGGGCGCAGCGACGAAGGCCTCGTGGCCAGCACCGGTGGGTGTGAAATGCAGCGGCTCGCCAGCGGCGCGTCCCTTGAGCGAGGCCGGCACGGGCGCTCCGTTGATGCGGACCTTGAACAGCGCTCCATGGCGCGGCTGCGCCGGGTCGGTGACGAGTGCCAGGCCGGGACATGCCGCCAAAGCCGAAGCCGGCTTTTGCACCTGCGGGGGGGTCGTCGCGGCGGGAAGCACCGGCGAAAACGCCGGGGCAATCAGCACAACGAGCAGGAGGGCTGCAGCAGGTCGACTCATACCATATAGTAGCCACCCGCACCGGACGACGGATAGCGTGCGATGAAGGCGGGCTGGTCGGGCGGATTCCAATGGACAGGCTCCAGTATTGCTCCAGTCGGCGGATGCCATGCCGCTTCGCTCGTCCGTCCGACGCGGGACAACGGCCCACTTCCCCTGACCGCCATGACCACATTCTCCGTCGGATACTTCGTCGGGAGCCTCGCGAAGGCCTCGATCAACCGAAAGCTCGCGAAGGCGCTGGTTCGGCTCGCACCGCCCGAGCTGAGCATGCAGGAGATCCCGATCGGCGACCTGCCCCTTTATTCCTACGACTTCGACAAGGACTATCCACCGGCCGGCACGGCGCTGAAGGATGCGATCGCCGGCGTGGACGCGGTGCTGTTCGTGACGCCGGAGTACAACCGCTCCATTCCGGGCGCACTGAAGAATGCCATCGACTGGGCCAGCCGGCCGTCTGGAACGAATTCCTTCGCGCGCAAGCCGTCGGCGGTCATCGGCACGTCTCCGGGGAAGATCGGGACCGCGGTGGGCCAGCAGCACCTGCGCAGCATCCTCGCCTACTGCAACTCGCCGCAGTTCAATGCGATCGAGGCGTACATCGAGTTCACGAAAGGACTGGTCACCGACGAGGGCGAGGTAACGACCGAGTCCACGAAGGAGTTTCTCGCGACGTACATGCGCGAGTACCACGGGTTCATCAGCCGGGTGTATACGGCAATCCCGCGGTCGACGCAGGGGTGACACCTTGGCCGCGGCCACGACCCATTCCCTCCCCTCCAATTCAGCACCCATCGCGACACCAGGCGACATCCTTCGACGCAGCACCCTGGTCCGCGCCCCTCCCCCTCCGCCTGCCGGACGGAAACCAACCCCCTCAACCGGGGTCCAACGGGTATGCTGCTCCGCGCCCGCCCTACGGACCGCCCCTGGTGGGCGAGCGCAATCGCGACGCTGCTGACGGCCGCGTCGCTCGTTATCGTCTTCGCCCGCGGGACGGTCTGGGTACCGGCGTCGCTGAGGCCCGACCAGCCGCCGCGAGAGCAGCTTGTCTACGCGACGCCCCGTGTGGCAGAGCGGTTGCCGCCCGCAGTGCAGCCTGAAGTGTCGCGTGGGGGGATGGCAACGGACTCCCCTGCGTCGCGCGCAGCGGCAGTTGGCGGGGCGCGCATGACTGGCGCCATTGCCGATACCCCGACCCCGGCGAGCGGTGACACGAGCATCGCTGCGCCGCGCGGCGTCCACACCGCGCCGCTGCAGCCTCGCCAAACCTCGGTGCCAGCGGCGGCGGCGCTCGGCCCGCGTGCGGCGCAGTCCGTCACCGGCCGCGGTGCGATGCCTCCACGGGAGGTACGCGACAGCGTCAATGCTGCACTCGGCGCCACCATCCCCGCCCTGGCGCGGGCACGTGTCGAGACCCAGGCCGAGCGCGATGAGCAGTGGAAGCGGGCGGCTGCGAACAACCGGGAGGCGGGTGCTACGGGGCGACCGGCTCCGGCGGGCGACCCCACGAGAGCCGGTGCACAGATGGGCGGTGTCGCCGTCGGTGTCCCGGTCTTCAGCTCGGGACCATCGCGCCACCAGCGCATGCGGGACAGCCTCATATGGAAGGAGAACGCACCTGTGCGGCGCCGGCTCCAGGCGCGCCTCGATTCGATGAAGCGCGAAGCCGCGCGCCGTGACTCGGTCCTTGCCGCTGGATACTCGCCGCCCCAACCGTCGCTGCGCTAACTGCCCGCCGGGAGTGGCCTCCCCGGCCCGCAATGTGCGACCTTACGCCGGATTCACCTCTGTCCGCCTGATCGCCGCCCCGCACTCCCCGTCCTATTCTCTCCCGCTTTCGCTCCCGCCCCCCTTTCGAGGACCTCGTTGCCGGCCCGATCCGGGGCGAATTGCTCAGTGCCGAGCACCTGGCGGCCCGCGCCCGCAAGCTCGCGGAGGGGCAGCGGCATCACTTCGCCCGCCGGCAGCCGACCCGTCTCCTCGCCCGGCTCGACGAGACCCGCCGCATCCTCGATGAGGCGTACCGCGAGCTGAACGAGCCCGATGTTGCGGAGTTGAACGTCGGACCCGCCGCCGACTGGCTGCTCGACAACTTCCATGTCATCCAGGAGCACGTTCGCGACGTCCGGGAGGCCCTGCCCCGCGGCTTCTACCGCGAGCTGCCGGAGCTCACCGGCGGCCCACTCGCCGGCTACCCGCGCGCCTACGAGATCGCGACGACGCTGATCTCCCACACCGAGGGGCGCGTCGACGTCGACAACGTCGACCTCTTCCTCGGCGCCTTCCAGGAAGTCACGGCGCTCACGCTCGGCGAGCTGTGGGCGATGCCGGCGATGCTCCGGCTGGCCCTCATCGAGAACGTCCGTCGGATGGCCCTGCGCACGCGCGATCGCCTGCGCGAGTTGCGACTCGCCGACAGCTGGGCAAGCCGGTTCCAGGCTGCGAGCGACGAGGGGCAGGCCGCGCTCTCCGGGATCATGGAGCAGTTCATCAGGCGGCCGCCCACGCTGACGCCAATCTTCGTTTCCCGCTTCCTCCGCCAGGTGCGGCTTGCCGGGGGCGAGCTTGCGCAACTGATGTCGCTCGAGCACTGGATCGCCGACCGCGGGCTGACCGCCGACGACGCGGAGTCGCGCGCCACGTAGCGGCTTGCCCTCACGCAGCTGATGATGGCGAACAGCATCACCAGCCTGCGCATGGTCGCGCGCCTCGACTGGCGCGACATCGTCGAGCGGCAGAGCGTCGTCGAGCGCGCGCTGCGCGGCGACCCGTCCGGGTTCCACTCACAGATGACGTTCGCGACCCGCGACCGCTACCGTCACGTCGTCGAGCGCATCGCCAAGCGCACCGGGGCCGCGGAGCTCGACGTCGCGCAGCAGGTCGTCGCCCTGGCCGCGCGCGGCGAGAGCGACGCGGCCGCCCCGTGGCGGCAGCACGTCGGGTTCTTCCTCGTCGACGAGGGGCTGCCCGAGCTGGAGGCGCTCGTGGGGTACCAGCCGGCACTTCGCGAGCGGCTGCACCGCGCGATGATGCAGCACCCGAACATCGTCTTCGCTGGCGGCGTCATCGGCGGCACCGCCACGACGGTTGCCGCGCTGCTGCTGCTCGCCGGGAGCGACGCGCGGCAAGCGTGGGGGCTCGTGCTCGCGTTTGCCTTTCTCCCTGCGCTCGACATCGCCGTGACGGCGTTCAACCAGCTCGTCACGACCTTCCTCCCGCCACGCACGCTTCCCAAGCTCGACCTCGGCGACGGCACGCGCGGCATCAACGGCATCCCCCCCGAGCTGCGCACCGCCATCGTCGTCCCGACGCTCCTCACGGGGGTCGAGCAGGTGCGCGAGACGATCGCCAACCTCGAGTCGCAGTACCTCGCCAACCGCACCGGCAACCTCCACTTCGCCGTCCTCGGCGACTTCACCGATGCGGCCGAGGAGACCCTCCCCGACGACGGGGCGATCGTCGCCGAGGCGGTGGCGGGGATCCGCGCGTTGAATGCGCGGCACCACGGGTCGTTCTCCTACTTTCACCGCCCTCGCCGCTGGAACGAGCGGCAGGGCACGTGGATGGGATGGGAGCGCAAGCGCGGGAAGCTGGGCGACTTCAACCGGTTCGTGCTCACCGGCGCCGCCGATGCCTTCAGCGTCGTCGAGGGCGACACGCCGCCGCTGCGCGACGTGCGGTACGTCATCACCCTCGATGCCGACACGGTGCTGCCGCCGGGCGCCGGGGCACTGCTCGTCGGCGCGATCGCCCATCCGCTCAACCGGGCGGAGTGGGATGATGCGAGTGGCCGCGTCACCCGCGGCTACGGCATCCTGCAGCCGCGCGTAGGGGTCTCGCTGCCGAGCGCCAATCACTCGCCGTTTGCCTCGGTGCATTCCGGTCACCCCGGGGTGGATCCCTACACTACCGCAGTCTCCGACGTGTATCAGGACCTGTACGGCGAAGGAAGCTTCACCGGCAAGGGCGTGTACGACGTCCGCATCTTCGAGGAGGCGACGCATGGTCGCTTCCCCGAGAACACGCTCCTCTCGCACGACCTGATCGAGGGCAACTACGCGCGCGCGGGGCTCGTCACCGACATCACCGTCTTCGACGACTATCCCGGCCGCTACCTCAGCCACGCGCGGCGGAAGCATCGCTGGATCCGCGGCGACTGGCAGCTGCTGCGATGGCTCACCGGTCGTGTGCCGGGCCCGGGGGGCGTCGAGTCGACCCGCCTGTCGCCACTCGCGCGATGGAAGATCGTCGACAACTTGCGCCGGAGCACGACGGAGATCGCGCAGCTTGCGTTCCTGCTTGCCGGCTGGACGCTGATCCCCGGCTCGCCGCTGCGTTGGACGCTGCTCGGCCTGGCCGCCATCGCGGCCCCGTGGGTCGTCTCGCTGCTCCTCGCCGTGCTGCGCCCGCCGTTCGACAAGTCGTGGCGCGCCTACTACGCGACCGTCGGCCAGGACGCGGTGACCAGTGCGCAGCAGGTGGCGCTGGCGATCGCGTTCCTGCCGCACCAGGCGCTGATCTCGGGCGATGCGATCGCACGGACCCTCTGGCGCCTTGCCGTCTCGCGGCGCCACCTGCTCGAGTGGGAGGCCGCGTCGCAGACCGAGCGCGCCCTCGCCGGCACGGCTGCCGACGTGTGGAAGCGGATGTGGCCGACCGTCGCGCTGACGGTCGCGCTGGTGGCGTTCGTCACTGCGTACGCGCTCGTGCGCGATGGCTCGCCCCCGGCGTGGCAGCTCGCGATTGCGATCGGCCCGCTCGCGCTGCTCTGGGGCGCGGCGCCGGCAATCGCGCATGCCGCGAGCCTCCCCCGCGCCGAGCGCCAGCGGCCGCTGGCAGCGCCGCTGCGCGCGCAGGCGCTACGCTATGCCGAGGCGCACTGGAGGTACTTCGACACCTTCGTGACGGCGGAGACGCACTGGCTCGCGCCGGACAACGTGCAGGAGGACCCGGAAACAGCGGTCGCGATGCGCACGTCGCCGACCAACATCGGCCTCCAGCTCCTCGCCGCCGTCAGTGCGCACGACCTCGGGTTCATCTCGCTCGAGGAGATGACGGTGCGCCTGGAGCGCGTGTTCGCGACGCTGGAGCGCATGCGCCGTCATCGCGGGCACTTCTTCAACTGGTACGACCTGCACGACCTGCACGTGCTCGAGCCGGCCTACATCTCGACGGTGGACAGCGGCAACCTCGCGGGACACCTCATCGCGCTGCGGCAGGCGTGCCTCGGTGCCGGCGCCGGGCCGTCGCTCCAGCCGCGCCTCGACTCGATTGCCGACCGGGCCTACCGCCTCGCGCTGGGGATGAACTTCCGCTTCCTGTTCGACGCGAAGCGCAAGCTGTTCACGATCGGCTACCAGCACGGGACGCACACGCCCGATCCGTCGTTCTACGACCTGCTCGCCTCCGAGGCGCGCCTGGCGAGCTTCATCGCGATCGCGAATGGCGAGGTGGCCGTGGAGCACTGGTTCCACCTGGGGCGCACGCTCACCCGGGCCGCGGGTGAGACGGCGCTCGTGTCGTGGAGCGGGAGCATGTTCGAGTACCTGATGCCGGCGCTGGTGATGGAGTCGTTCCCGCAGACGATCCTCGACCAGACGTATGACAGCGCGGTACGCCGGCAGATTGCCTATGGCACGCAGCGCGGTGCCCCCTGGGGGGTCAGCGAGAGCGCGTACAACCTCCGCGACCGTCACCTCACCTACCAGTACCGCGCCTTCGGTGTCCCCGATCTCGCGCTCAAGCGCGGGCTTGGCCGCGACCTCGTGATTGCCCCGTACGCGTCGGCGCTCGCCGTGATGGTCGCGCCGGAGCGGGCGCTGCACAACCTCGCCGCCCTCGAGGCCAAGGGTGCACTTGGCGCGTACGGCTTCTACGATGCGCTGGATTACACGCGTCCGGATCCGGGGCGCCGCTACGCGGTGGTCCGCACCTTCATGGCGCACCACGTCGGCATGTCGGTCGTGGCGCTCGCCAACCTGCTGACCGGCAACCTGTGGCAGCGCCGCTTTCACACGGATCCCCTCGTGCGATCGACGGAGGTGCTGCTGCACGAGCGGATCCCGCGGCGGCTGGTGCTCCTGCCCCCGCAGGGGGCGCGGATCGACGAGTCGCTCCCCGACCCGGAGCTCGAGCGTCCGGCCGTGCGCGAGGTGGAGACGCCGTACACCGCGCAGCCACGGGTCGCACTGCTCGGTCGCCTGCCGTACACCGTGATGGTGAGCCACTGCGGCGGGGGGTACAGCCGCTTCGGTGAACGCGCCGTCACCCGCTGGCGCGCCGACGGCACGCGCGACAACACCGGGCAGTTCGTCTACGTGCGCGACATGGCCGACGGCCGGGTGTGGTCGGCCGGCCACCAGCCGGTCGGCGCACCGGCCGACTGGTACCACGCCGAGCTGGCGACGGACCGGGTGACGATCCATCGCGCCGACGGCGACATCGAGACGCGCCTGGAGATCGCGGTCATCCCCGAGGAATCCGCCGAGGTGCGGCGGGTGACCGTGTCGAACAACGGCGACACGGTGCGCGAGCTCGAGCTGACGAGCTATGGGGAGGTCGTGATCGCGCCTCCCGATGCCGATCGCGCGCACCCGGCCTTTGCCAACCTGTTCGTCGAGACCGAGTGGCACGAGTGGTGTACCGCCATCACGGCGTCCCGTCGCCCCCGCGCGGCGAACGAGGACCGCCTGTGGTGTGCACATGTCGTCGACAACGAGCATGAGCGGCTCGGTGACGTGACGTGGGAGACCGACCGCGCCCGCTTCATCGGCCGCGGACGCACGACCCGCGATCCCGCGGCGCTCGATCGCGATGCGACGCTCTCGTGCACGACCGGGGCGGTGCTCGATCCGATGTTCGCCATCCGCACCTGCGTGCGCCTGCAGCCTGGCGAGTCGGCCTCGATCGCCTTCACGACCCTCGTCGCCGAGACCCGCGAGCAGCTCTTCGAGATGACGGGCCGGTACCACGACCCGCATTCCGCGCAGCGGGCGCTCGACCTCGCATGGACGTCGGCGCAGGTGGAGCTCCGCGAACTCGGGATCACCCCGTCCGATGCGGCGCTCTTCCAGGACCTCGCCGGCCACCTGTTCTATACAACCGCCGCCGTGCGCGCGCCGCAGGAGGAGCTCGGGCGCAACCGCGGTGGCCAGCCGCTGCTGTGGGCGCAGGGCATCTCCGGCGACTGGCCGATCGTGCTGGCGATGCTCGACGCCACCGAGGGCCTGCCGACGCTCCGCCAGCTCTTCGCCGCGCATCGCTACTGGCGCCGGCGCGGGATGACCGTGGACCTGGTGG
>JACDHQ010000534.1 GCA_013820975.1 Gemmatimonadaceae bacterium | reverse complement strand
CCCCGCCGCGCCGACCGCCTCCTGGTAGCTCCCGAATAGCGACGCGAGCGAGCCCACGGCGCCAGCCACCGTGATGGCGTACAGCAGGAAGGCCACGAGTTCGCCGGGAGTGAGCATCCCCTGCAGCACGAGCAGCCCCCCCTGCCACAGTACCGCGACGACCCCCGCAAAGGCCGTGAAGCCAACGATGCCGAAGAACGCGGCACGGAGCAGCGCGCGATGCACCGCCGCCTCGACCACGCCGCCGAGCAGCGACCGTACGCGCGCGATCTCGAGGTCCTCGCGGACGAATCCCTGCACGGTCCGGATCTGTGAGAACGCCTCGTCGGCGGTGCCCATCGCCTCGGCTACGCGGTCCTGCACCCCGGTGCTCGCGCGGCGGAGCCGGCGCCCGAAGATGGCGGCAGCTCCGACGACGACGGGAGCGACGGCGAGGGTGGTCACCGTGAGCCGCGGGTGCGTCAGGGTCAGCATCACGATCCCGCCGACCAGGAACACCGATTGTCGCGAAAGCTCCGACACCCAGGTGCCCAGTAGCGACTGCAGCGTCGCGAGGTCGGTCGAAAAGCGCGAGGTGAGCTCGCCCGTCCGCCGCTCGGTGAAGAAGCCGGGCGAGAGGCGCACGAGGTGCGCGAACAGGTCGTCACGCAGCCCCGCGACGACGCGCTCGGCCGTGCTGGTCAGCAGGTAGACCTGCACGAAGTTCATCAGCCCCTGGAACGCGAACAGCCCCACCAGCAGCAGCGCGATCCGGTCGAGGCGGGTGCGGCTGCCGTCCTCGAACGCCGCATCGAGCATCGTGCGCACGATCTGCGGGAAGGCGAGGGCGACGCCGGCGGCGAGCAGCAGGCAGAGCGCCGAGACGAGGAGCCGGCCGGCGAAGGGGCGGAGGCGCGGGAGCAGCCGCGCGAGGGTGCGGGGCGACGCGATCGGTGCTGCTGCGGTCTCCGCCAGGGCCGTCACCGTGCGAGGCCGCGGTCCACCGCCATCGCGGTGAAGAGCAGCGCGAGGTACAGCAGCGAGAACTTGTACGTGCTCCACGCATGCTTCGGCCAGTCGGCAGAGCGCACGACGCGCAGCACCGCGCCAACGAAGGCAGCATTGAGCAGCACGGCAGCCCCCAGGTAGATGACGCCGAGCGCGCCGTACAGCACCGGGAGGACGGTCAGGGGGACGAGGATCGCCGTGTACCAGACCATCTGCCGCATCGTCTCCTTCTCCCCCCAGACGAGCGGCGCCATCGGAACGCCGGCGCGACCGTAGTCGGTCTGCTTGAGGAGGGCGAGCGCCCAGAAGTGCGGGGGCGTCCAGTAGAAGATGATGAGGAAGAGATAGGCCGCGGTGAGGTCGAGCGACCCGGTGACCGCCGCCCAGCCGACCAGCGGCGGGAACGCGCCGGCGGCGCCGCCGATCACGATGTTGTGCGGCGACGAGCGCTTGAGCCAGCGCGTGTAGATGAAGACATAGAAGTAGAACCCGGCGAGCCCGAGCGCCGCCGTGAGGACATTGGCGGTACGTGCCAGCAGGAAGGTCGCTGTGGTCGCGAGCAGCACCCCGAACGCCAGCACCTGCGGCGGCGCCATCCGGCCCGCCGGGATGGGCCGGAGCCGCGTCCGTGCCATCACGTCGTCGATGTCACGATCGATGTACATGTTGACCGCGTTGGCTCCGCCGGCCATCAGGTAGCCGCCGACGAACACCGCGAGCACGAGCTGCCACGAGGGCGAGCCCGCGACGTACATCGGCATGATCGTCGTCACGAGGAGGAGCGAGATGATGCGCGGCTTGGTGAGCGCGACGAAGTCGCGCACCAGCTCACGCGCGCGGGAGCGCTCGCCGGCCATCGCCTGCTCGGTCATGCGCCGGACCGGGGCTGCGGGCGGGAGTGCAGCGGCATGCGCTCCGCGGTGCGCAGCGTCGCAGCCCCATCGGCTCCGTTCGAGCGGTGCGCGAGGTACCAGAGGATGAAGGTCGTGATCCACACCAGCACGCCCATCGCCTGGTGCAGCGCCCGCGGCACCGGCGGCAGCCGCATCCCGATCATCGCGGCAGCCACCAGCAGCTGGATCAGGGTCGCACCGAACGCCGCCCACGCCGCGCGTTGCACCGCGACGTTCTCCGTGCGCCTCCGCACCGCGATCGCGATCCCGAGCAGGTGGAAGAAGAGGAGGAAGGCGAGGATCCGGTGCGCGAGCTGGATGTGCGTCGCACCGCCGGGAGTGCCGGCCGGCGCCTGGCCGCAAAGCGGGAAGCTCGGGCAGGCGACGGCGGCGAACGGCACCTTGGCCGTCAGCCCGCCGAGCGCGATCGCGAGGAGCGCGACGCCGACTGCGGCGAGGGCACCGCGCACCGTCTTCGATGACCCGTTGCCCGAGAGTGCGGCCTCGCCACCGAGCCCGCCGGCGCGAATCACCGTCGCGGCAAGGAGCGCGAAGAGGGCAGCGGCCAGCACCCAGTGCGCCACGGTGGCGTGCGGGGGATTCCCCATGAAGACGGTGAGCGCGCCGAAGAGGGCCGTCGTCACCACCACGGCAAGCGAGGCGGCCGCGACACGCAGCACCCC
>JACDHQ010000533.1 GCA_013820975.1 Gemmatimonadaceae bacterium | reverse complement strand
GGTCCTCAACAACCTGGGGATGACGTACACCCGCATGGACCGCTGGGAAACGGCCGAACGGGCGTACGAGGAGGCGGTGCAGATCGCGCAGGTCCTGGGCGACCTCCCTACGCGGGTCACCCTCGAGGTGAATCGCGCGGGCCTCTGGATCGCACGGGGCGAGTACGCGCGCGCCCGCGAGGCCTGCGACCTCGCCATGTCCCTTTCCGACAGCCTGCCCGACGAGCATGCGCTCGGCGAAGCCCACAAGTGCTACGGCATCATCGCCCGCCAGACCGGCGACTACGTCGAGGCCGAGGCGGCGTTCAACCGCGCGTCGGACAGTGCCGATGCGCGCCAGGACGTCCTGCTCGCCGGCGAGGTCGCCCGGGAGATGGCCGAGATGTTCCGCCTCCAGGGGCGCAACCGGGACACGCTGCAGGCACTCAACCGGGCCCACCGGCTGTTCTCGCAGGTGCATGCGCGTCCCGACGTGGCGGACATCGACCGCCAGACGGCGGCGCTCGAATCCGACTTTCTCGAGATCGTCCAGCGATGGGGCGACTCGATCGAATCGAAGGATCGGTACACACAGGGTCATTGCGAGCGCGTCGCCGACCTCGCCTGCGCGATCGCGGCCGAGGCGGGACTCGATGAGGCGGCCCTGTTCTGGTTCCGGATCGGCGCCCTCCTGCACGACGTCGGCAAGCTCACCATCCCCGCCGAGGTGCTCAACAAGCCGGGACGGCTGACAGCCGACGAGTGGGCCCTCGTCAAGCAGCACCCGGTGGCGGGCGTGCAGATGCTCGCCGACATCGACTTCCCGTGGGACGTCCGCCCCATTGTCGAGTCGCATCACGAGCGGTGGGACGGCGGCGGGTATCCCCACGGGACGAAGGGTGAGGTCATCCCGTTCACCGCGCGGGTGCTCTGCCTCGCGGACGTGTACGACGCCCTCACCTCGGAGCGCAGCTACAAGCGCGGCGTGCCGCACGTGCAGGCAATGGATGTGATGCGCAGCGAGGTCGGCGGCCAGTTCGACCCGGTGCTCTTCGCGCACTTCGAGAACGTGATGGAGCGGATGCATCCCGCAGGGTCGGAGCCGGTGGACCGCGTTGAAATTCCGCCTCCGTCGTGGGCACTGGAGCGCGTCGGAACCGTTGCGACCACGCCGGCGCCGGCCGACCTCGACCACCTGACCGGCGTGCTGCTGCGGCGTGCATTTCTCGAGCAGGGCAACATCATGCTCGAGCGGCGCCGGTCGAACGAGGCGCCTCCCTCCCTGCTGGTCATCGACGTCGATCACTTCAAGCTCGTCAACGATACCTACGGCCATCTGCAGGGCGACGACCTGCTGCGGATGGTCGTTGCCGTGTTCCGCAAGACGCTCCGGACCGGTGACGTGATCGGCCGCTACGGCGGCGACGAGTTCGTGATCCTGCTGCCGCGTACGGCAACGGAGAACGCGCGCGAGGTCGCGGAACGCCTCCGGGTCGCCGTCGAGACGGAGAAGACCCCGCTCCGCGACAACCCGGGCGCGTCGATCGGCGTCACGCTGTCGATCGGTGTCGCCACCGCAGCGCCGGGCGACCATCTCGAGGCGCTCTTCGCCGCCGCCGATCGCGCGCTGTACGATGCCAAGCGTGCGGGCCGAAATGCGGTCGGCGTGACCGGCGGCGAGCACGACGCCCGGCCACAGCTCACCCTCAACCGGTTCATCGGCCGCGAAGTCGAGTCCCAGCGCCTCGTGCGCATGCTCGATGCGAGCATCGAGGGAAATCCGCAAATTGTCGCCATCGCCGGCGAGGCCGGGGTGGGCAAGTCAACGCTGCTGCGCCAACTGCTCCCCGAGGTCCGCCTTCGGAGCGGGCACCTGGTGATGGGGCGCGCCGTCGAGGCCGACGTGAAGCCCCCGTATGGCCCGTGGGCCGAGGTGCTGTCGGCTGTGCGCAGCCGCGTCGATGCCGAGGAGCGCGTCTGGCGCGAGCTGCCCCGCCTGTTGCCGAGCCTCGGCAGGGTGAGTGAAGACGCACCGAGTGACGGCTCCGCGAGCAAGTATGTCCTGTACGATGAAATCGTGGATTTCATCCGCATTGCAGCCAGGGCGTGCCCGCTCGTCATCGTGCTCGACGACATGCAGTGGGCCGACTCCGCATCGTGGGATACGCTCGAGCACCTGCTGACGCAGCTCGAGGGAGACCGCGTGATGATCGCGCTGACGCTCCGCGCGGAGGACGTCAATGCCGACGTGACGGCACGGCGGCGGCGGTTGTCACGCGACGAGCGGTTCCAGGAGATCCCCGTCCAGCGGCTCACCCGCGCCGAAGTGGAGCAGTGGCTCGCCGCGGCGTCGCAGGGCCAGGAGCTCGGCGAGAAGCTGCTGCCGGCGCTCTACAGGCACACCGAGGGCAACCCCTTCCTCGTCCTGCAGGTGCTCCGGTCGCTGATCGAGGACGGCGAGATCCTCTTCGCCGACGGCAAGTGGACCTGGCACGAGACGTCGGGACTGCGGCTCCCCGTGGCCGTCAGCGACCTCATGGCGCGCCGGCTCGAGCGCCTCGCGCCCCGGACGCGGCAGATCCTGACC
>JACDHQ010000532.1 GCA_013820975.1 Gemmatimonadaceae bacterium | reverse complement strand
AAACGGAGCGGTATCCCCGACTCCCGTCCCCCTACCCCCGACCGCTTTCAGAAGACCAGCATTAGAGGGTTCTCGACCAGGCGGCGCAGTGACTGAAGAAACTTCGCGCCAACTGCACCGTCGATCACGCGGTGGTCGCAGCTCATCGTCACCCGCAGCCGCTTGCGCACCTGCAGTTCGCCGTCCGCGACCACGGCCTTTTCCTCGATGGACCCGATGGCGAGGATGCCGGCTTCGGGCGGATTGATGATCGCGGTGAACTGCTCGACCTGGAACATGCCGAGGTTCGACACGGAAAACGTCGATCCCGTGTACTCCTCGGGCTTGAGCTTGCGCTCGCGCGCGCGCTTCGCGTAGTCGCGCGAGGCCGCCGAGATCTCGCGGAGCGACATCCGGTCGGCGTCGAAGATCACCGGGACGATGAGCCCGTCGTCGGTGGCCACGGCCATGCCGAGGTGCACGCGGTTGTGGTAGCGGATCTTGTCGCCGAGCCAGTGCGCGTTGACCTCGGGATGCTGGGACAGCGCGGTGGCCACGGCCTTGAGGATGATGTCGTTGAACGACGCCTTGAACTCGTCGCCCATCGCCGCCATCGCACTCCGGGCCTCGGCGACGCGCTCGACGTCGAGCTCCACGGTCAGGTAGAAGGTGGGGATGGGGCCGATCGACTCGCTGAGGCGCCGGGCGATCGTCTTGCGGATCTGGGTGAGCGGGGCGTCTTCGAAATCAGATGCGAGATGCGAGATGCGAGCACCTGCAGCGGAAGGCGCTGGCGTCGCAGCGGTCGTTGCCCCCTCGAGGTCGCGCTTGATGATGCGCCCGCCGGGGCCGGAGCCCTCGATCGACTGGAGGTCGATGCCCTGCTCACCGGCGATCCGCCGCGCGAGCGGGGACGTGCGAACGCGCTCGCCTGACGCAGACCGTGCCGGCTGTGTGGGCTGTGTGGGCTGTGTGGGCTGGGCCGAGGCATCCTCGGGCGCGTCGGCGCGTGTTGTCCGGACGCGACCAGCCGTGATCGCATGCCCATCCGTGGTGCCACCCAGGGGTGAGCGTCGCTCGCCCGCAGGCGCCACGTCGTCACCCTTCTGCTGCGGCGGCGCGGGCGCGTCTGCCTCCGGCGCGGCTGGCGGCGCCTTCGCGTCGTCGCCCCCGCCGCCCGACCCCCCACCCGCCTCGGCCTCGATCGCGCTGATGTCCTCATCGGCGCCCGCGATCACGCCGATGACGTTGCCGACCGCCGCGGTGGTCTCGTCCGCGATGAAGCGCTTCCGTAGCACGCCGTCGCCTCGCGCGACGAGCTCCATGACCGCCTTGTCGGTCTCGACCTCGGCGAGCACGTCGCCGCTGGCGACCGTGTCGCCCTCGTTCTTGAGCCACTTGACGAGGCGCCCCTCCTCCATCGTGGGGGACAGCGCCTCCATGAACACTTTCGTCGCCATGCCGGGCCTCAGTCGAGATACATGACTTTCCGAACAGCCGCGATGGTCTTCGCGACGTCGGGCTTGGCTGACTTCTCGAGGTTCTTCGCGTAGGGCATCGGCACGTCGGCCTGGTGCACGCGGAGGACCGGCGCATCGAGATCGTCAAAGCACTCCTGCTGGATCGTGGCGACGAGCTGGGCCCCCATGCCGGCGATCTCCCAGCCTTCCTCGACCACGACGGCGCGATTCGTCTTCTGCACGGATGCGACCACCGCCTCGTTGTCGATGGGGCGCAGGGTGCGCAGGTCCACCACTTCCACGTTGATCCCGTCCTTCGCCAGTTGGTCGGCCGCCTGGAGCGAGACGAGGGCCATCTTGCCCCACGTGACGATGGTGCAGTGATCACCCTCGCGCTTCACTTCGGCCTTGCCGAGCGGGATGATGTACTCCTCCTCGGGCACCTCGCCCTTGGTGTTGTACAGCATCTCCCCCTCGAGGAAGCACACCGGGTTGTCGTCGCGGATCGCGGCCTTGAGGAGTCCCTTGGCATCGTACGGCGTGCCGGGCGCGACCACCTTGAGGCCGGGGATATGCGCGAGCCACGACTCCCACGCCTGCGAGTGCTGCGCCGAGAGCTGCAGCGCCGCGCCGTTGGGGCCGCGGAACACGATGGGCACGTTGTACTGGCCGCCCGACATGTACAGCATCTTGGCCGCCGCGTTCACGACCTGGTCGATCGCGAGGAGCGCGAAGTTCCACGTCATGAACTCGATGACGGGGCGGAGGCCCACCATCGCCGCACCGACGCCGACGCCGGCGAACCCGAGCTCGGTGATCGGCGTGTCGACGACCCGCATCTCACCGAACTCCTGGAGGAGCCCCTTGGAGACCTTGTAGGCGCCCTGGTAGACGGCGACTTCCTCGCCCATGAGGAAGACGCGGTCGTCGCGCTGCATTTCTTCTCGGAGCGCCTGGTTGAGCGCGTCGCGGTAGGTGATGACTGGCATGGCTGATCAGGTGGTGGTGTCGACGAGCACGTCTTCGTAGAGGGCCTCGAGGGGCGGCTCGGGGCTCTGGTCGGCGAAGTCCCAGGCATCCTGCACCTCGGCCTTCACTTCCTCATCCATCGTCGCGAGCGCTTCGTCG
>JACDHQ010000067.1 GCA_013820975.1 Gemmatimonadaceae bacterium | reverse complement strand
CCACAAGGGGAGGTCGGGAAAGTGCTCCGTGTACGCGAGTTGCGCCTGGGCGGCAGCGCGTTGCGCGCGTTGAAGCGCCTCGGCCGCGTCCTCGGGCAGCGACTGAGCGACGGCGGCTGTGCCCATCAGCGTGAACATGACGATTGCAATAGCGCAACGAATGACGCTCCGGAAGGTGGTGTGGTTGCCGCCGAACACGACGCAATGCTAACCGGGTAACGGCTTCCGCCGCGATATGGGGGTGACGAGAAGCTGACGGTGAATCGACATCTTCTCTCGACGGAAAGCGGTACGCTTACGGGGATGCCCGCTTCGCACGTGAGGAACACCGTATGGGACACAATGTGACTTGATCGTCACCGGTCTGTTTCGGGGCGTCGAATGGGCGCTGAGATGGAAGGTGGAACGCTCGTCACCGATGGCGGTACCCGCGCTTAGTACGCTCGACTCGAGGTGATGACGATCATGGATACGAACACGTTGCGGAGACCGACCCGGTCTCGTTTCGGGTCGCTCACATTGGCGCTGCTCGTAGCTTGCCTGTGGTCGCAGGGCTCCGGCCAGTCCGACAACCCCAATTGGCAGCGAGATGCCGTACGGACCCTCGTGGATGCGGGCGTGGAACCGGCGTTCCCAGATGGTTCCTTTCTTTCGGAAGAGACCTTGACGGGGTATCAGGCAGCCATCTTGGTGTCGAGGCTGATGAATGCAATTGGAGACCGCACGGGTTGCCCAGACACCGCAGCGGGATTGGCGGTCGTTCCGGAAGCGTTCGATGACGTTCCGCCTGATCATTGGGCGGCGAGTGCGGTTCTGGAGGTTGCCCGGCTCGGCGTCGAGGACGCTTTTCCGGACGGTGAATTCCGTGGGCAAGAGTTCTTGAGCGGATACCAGACGGCGCTCCTGCTCTCTCGGGTGCTCGATGTCGTCGATGCGCGCGTCGCGTGCGGCGAACGAGCGGACGAGTCACGGTTGATGGCGTTGCAGGCAGGGCTTGCAGACATGGAGCGAACCGTCGAGGGCCTTCGCGACGAGATCGATGCCGGTGCGCTGGAGGGTCCCGCCGGGACGGTAGGACCGCCCGGTCCTGCCGGGCCGCCAGGAACGATCGGAGCGGCCGGCGCCGCCGGTCCCGCCGGAGAGCCCGGGCCGAGGGGCGATACTGGGGCCGATGGCCCGATGGGTCCACCGGGACCGGGCGGGACCGACGGGCCTCCAGGACCTCCAGGGCCGCAGGGGCCTCCTGGCGAGGACGGGATCCATTGCTGGGACCTCGACATGACCGGCGAAATTCACCCTCGCTATGACGTGAATCTTGACGGTGTCGTAGACGTCTTCGATTGTCGCGCCGATGGCTTCTGACGCGGGGCGACGACCGGTATCTCCGGGACGTCTACCTGCGCCGTTTCGCTCGGTGATATCGCTTCGGCCCCGTGCGTCGTCTGCCATCGTGTGCGCTGAAAGCAGGCTACCGCTGCATGTGCCTTTAGAGTGCCCCATGGATCCGATTGGGACGCAGCATGCTCGACCCCACGTCAGTGTGGTCGTGCCGGCGTTCAATGAGGAGATGCACGTAGCGGCGACCATGCTGGCGCTGGCAACTCACCTCGAGGACACGTGGCCGGGAGACTATGAGATCATCGTCGTGGACGATGGGAGCAGCGACGGGACGTTCGAGGCGGCGATGGCCGTCGCTGAGGTCGTCGATCGCTGTACGGTCGTGACCTCCGCCCGCAATCGGGGAAAGGGCTACGCGCTTCGACGCGGCTTCGAAGTGAGTCGAGGTACCTACGTGGCCTTCATCGATGCCGACGGCGAGATCGCGGTAGCGGACGTGATCCCGCTCTTGCAGCATGCCGAGCGCGGGGTGAGTGTCGTGGTCGGCCGCCGACGATGGAACTCGCCACGGCCTGCGCTCCGGCGAATCGGATCGGCGCTCCTGTCGTTGCTAGCGCACACGGCGTTTCGTCTCCCCGTATCAGAAAGTCAGGCCGGAGCCAAGGCATTCGTCCGGGGCGATGTCGCGCATGACGTGAGGGCATGCCGGGAGGAGGGTTTTCTGTTCGACCTCGAGTTGTTGATGCGCGCGAATCAGCGGCGCCTACCGATCGCTAACGTGGAGGTGACTACGACGGTCGTTCGCCCGTGCCGTATAGGATTCGCGAACGGAGTACACGAAGCGCTCGCGTTATCTCGGCTCTGGTGGAGGTTCGGTGTTTCGCGGTCCATGCCTGTCAGGCCGGCTGCCTCGAACGGAAGGCACGCAGCACGTGCGAGCTCGGCGCCGATAGAGGATGTGGTCATATGATCCAGTCGATATTCGATTCCCACACGAGACGGTGCATCGTGAAGGTGTTGAGTCTCGTGCTCATGTGCGTGGTAGTCGTCGCACCGGCGTCCGCGCAGGCGCCGCTCGCGAGTGAACCGCAGTTGGCGTTCCCGGTGCTTCCCGACATCGGGGAGGACCCACCGACGATCCTCGACATCGAGGACGCGCCGCCAATCACACGTGAAGCGATCATGCAGCTCGTCGTGCTCGGCGTGTACCCGCTGACGAGCGAGATGCTGGCGTTGCCGAACGTACTCCTCGACGCCGCTACCGCGGCCTTCATGATCGTGAATGCGTTTGCGCCCCGCGCTGCTGCTCAGTATCCGGTGCCGGCGGAGGCGGCGTTCGGTGTCCTCACGGTTTTGACGGGTACCGATTTACAACCAGCAGATCTGGTCGATGTGGGCACGTTCCGTGGCCTGATCATCACTGTGGTCGAGGTGGAAGCTGGCCTTGGAGCTGAGGTTGCTGCAAGTCTCGACGAGCAGTATCCGGCGTTGATTGCCGGAAATCCCGGTGCGCCGCTGACGCGTGCGGGTGCCGCGCTCATGACGGCCATCGGCCTCGACGCCCTCTCGCGCCAAGCGGATTGAAGAGGGGGCCGCTCGTGCGACCCGGTGCTTCGTGCCGGGTCTGTTCCGAAGTAGCCGCCGTGGCGGCCCTTGTCGCCGTCCTTCTGTGGGTGTGGCGCCCGCTCATGCTCGGCGACGGTGCGATCGTCGCCGGCGACCTGTTCGTCCCGTTACGTCGCGAGGCACTGATCGCGACTTTTGCAACGTTCTGGAATCCGATGCTGGAGTTCCCGAACGTCGAGACGATCGATCGTGCGGCGTTCGTTCTCCCTTCGCTGCTCCTCGGCGATCCTGTCACCGTGCAACGTGCCTGGCTGCTCGTCTCGATCTTCGGTGCGGCACTTGCCATGTACGTGGCAACGCGTTGGCTGGGAGCGGGCCCGACATCGGCACTGTTGCTCGCGATAGCGTATGGTGCGAACCCGTGGCTCGCGATTCGCGTGCAACACGTGTTCCTCCTCCAAGCGTATGCCGCACTACCGCTCGTCATCGCGTCTTGGTGGCGACCTGCCAGTCCTTGGAGAACGGTTGGACTGGTCGCACTTCTGAGCCTCGGCTCCACCACACCGCACGGCGCGGTGGCACTATGGGCATTGTCGGTTGCGGCCATCGCGGCACGCCCATCTTGGAGTGCACTTCAGAGCGGGCTCGCAGTTGCCACATGGTACTTCGCGGTCAACGTGTATTGGATCGGTCCCGTCGCGGTGTTCATGAGCGGTTACGACCTGGTTCCGAGTCGTGTCACTTGGGAAATGCTCGAGACCTTTTCCCGCTCGGCCGATTTCGCTGCGGTGGCCAGATTGGAGGGCTACTGGTGGCCACTGGGATTCCTCCCTGATCCAGGGCGGGCGGGATGGGCGGGCATCGCATTGGCCTTGGCCGCATTGCTGGCTTGGGTACGACCTCGACCCGAGGTTCTGGTCCTGACGCTTCTCGCTAGCGTATTCCTGCTGATGGCCGTCGGGACGAACGTGCCGTGGTGGATCGGCGCGTTTACGATCGAGGGACCGTTCGCTGATCGCTTCGGTTGGTTGTTCCGCGATCCGAACAAGGCCGTGGGTGCGCTCGCGGCCATGATGTTGCTTTTGGTGGCCCTGGTTCCGAGCGGCCGCAGGGGCGAGCGAATGGGCTTGGCGCGGTTGCTCGCCGGGTCGCTCGTGGTCACGTACCTCTTAGTCGCCGTTCCTCGGACCGAGGCGTACGTCGCCAGCGCATACCGCGCACATTCGATGCCTGCTTCGCTCGACGGTACGTTCGATTGGTTGGCGGACCGAGGGGAGCGTACGATCTGGCTCCCGGGCTACTTCGGATCACTCACCTTCTGGAACGGAGACCAGCTCGTGCCGGAGGTGCTCTCGCTCAGCAGTCCGGTGCCCGTCCTTTCGCCATACGCCTACGACGTTCGCGCGACGACCGCATTTCAGGCGTTCGATTCAGGGGCACTCATCGGCGACACCTTGGGCGATCCGCGAGGCTTGGCCCAACGCTGGCACCTTCGGTGGTTGGCCCATCATCGCGATGTCATGCCGATCCGTCTTCAACCCCCAGGTGCGTTCGATACACGTGTGGTAGCGCGTTCCATCGCGTTGCTCCGTCTCGATCTGCCGGTGGCGCATACCGATGATCCCTTCACGATCTACGATCTGGGCCCGCTGCCGAAGTCAGTGACGACGGTCGAGCGCGCGGCACTGACGCACCGGCCGATTGCGGCAGCGGTCGTGGCGAGCGCCGGATTCGGGCCTGAAGAACTGGCACTCGTCGATGCCGACCACGCCTCGCTGGCGGAGGTGATCGCGTTGCCCGGAGACGATGTGAGACTCCTCTTCGGAGCCGACATTCTCTCATTCGACCTCGCTGCGGCGGCTCCCCATACCGCGCCCGGTGAGCGATGGTCACGCTTCGACGAGACCGCGACGGCATGGTGGCCTCAGCTCGCGCAGCGGCACGGACCTGCGCCACGCGGGGTCGGGGGCGTCGTGAGCACGTCTCGTGCCGGCGCCCTACTCACGGCTTCACGATACGTACCGCTTGGAGAGTACCGGTTGCTGCTTCGTGGGTACGAAGGGCCCGACGCTGGTGTCGTCGACGTCACCGTCGGTCCCGGCGACGTCGAGGTGCGAAGGATCGATCTGTCGCAACCTACGGCGGCGATGGCGTGGCACGATCTCGGGGTCGTGACGATCGACGAGGCGCGAGACGTCGCGATCGAGCTACGCAACCGAGACGGCAGCAATGTCGTCGCCCACGTAGTTCTCATCGGTACCGACGAACTCGAGCGGGCCCGTGAGCGACTGGCTGGTCTCGACGTCACCTGGTTGTGGCCCGTCCCGGAAGCCTGTCGCACACGAGCATTCAGTACCGACCACGATTTGCGGAGCGACTTCGCGACGCTACCCTCGCCCCTCCCGACTGACGTAGCCCTCTCTAGCGGTCTCACGTGGCACCAAGTCGCGTTCATCGAACTGCGTATCGACGGCGTCGCCGGCGACGACGACATGTTGGAACTCTGGACGGTCGCAGACGGCGTGTGGGTGCTCCTCGGGAGGGTCATGCCCTGGTGGCGTGGAGAGCGCGTCGTACGAATAGCGGTACGTGCTTCATCGTTCGCCGCCGCCCCCGCTGGCGCGGCGGTGCCGGCGACGCTCCTCCGGCTTCTGCCAGCCGCAGATTCTGGGCAAACGGCGGCGGCGGCGAGCGTGAAGGAAGTGCGAATCGTCGGTGTGCCCGACTGCGACGTGCGGGTGCGTATCGACGCACCCGGCACGCTCTCGTTGGTAGGTGATGGAGGATTCGACGCGTCTGTGCGGATCAACGATGGGCCCGCCGTCGATCTTGGTTCTGGAGGTGCCGTCACCGTTGAGACAGGGGACGACGTACGCTTCGAATTCGAAGACGGAGTTCCCGTTGAGACTCTCTTCTTGCGCATCCGCCGTGAGGCAGCGGCCCGCACGAAACCAGTTGCCGAATCCGAGTCGAGCGGACGTGAGCGAGAGAGGATACTCGATTCTTCGTGCCCGGATTCCTGGCGACTGGTACGGTCCGGCACTCGCTACGTCGACGGCATGCGTGGCACCGTGGGGAAAGCAGCCGTCGACATCGTCGTCGTCGACGGCTTGATGGCCGGCGCGTGGCTTCCGCCGGCGCTGTGCGGCCCATTGGAAATCCACAACCCGTGGATTCGCCTCGGAAGCTCGACGCTTCTATTGAGCGCTTTGAGTGCTCTCGTTCTGATCGCGATTGGTGTCGTCCGGACGGTGGGCGAGATCAAACGATGAATCGGCAACGAGCCCACATCGTAATGGTCAGTTGGCGCGATCCGCGTCATCCGAGGGCAGGTGGCGCTGAGCGCTACACGGCGCAGTTGGCTTCAAGCCTAGTTTCCTCCGGTATGAGCGTCACCTGGTTGGCACCAACCATAGCGGGGGCGCCTGCGACGGAAGTCTCCGACGGTGTTCGGATCGTGCGCATCGGACGTGGCGTGGGCCACATCGCGGCTTCCGCAATCTATCTGCGGCGTCACGAGCAGACGATCGACTTGGTCATCGATCAAGCCAATGGGTACCCGATGTTCACGCAGTTCGCATATCGCGGTCGTCGACTCTTTCTGATCCATCAATTGGCGAGCGAGATCTGGTTCCAGCACGGCCCTTGGCTACTCGCTGGAGTCGCCTCCTTCCTCGAACCGTGGATGTTGCGGCTCTATCGAAACACCACCACGATTACTGTTTCGCGGAGCACGAAGGAGGATCTCGAACGCTTGCGTTTTCGAGACGTGCGGATCGTTCCCAACGCCGTCGTGGCCGGTGTCGCGCGAGTGCGTTCGGTAGACGGCCCGCCGCACTTCGTGGCGATCGGTCGATTCGTGCCCTCCAAGCGTCTCGAGCACGTGTTGCGTGCGTTCGAGACCGTCCGAAGCGAAATAGCGGAAGCTCGACTCACCGTCATAGGGGGTGGAACCGGACCGTACGCCGACGCACTCGCGGCGAGCGTGGCTCGAACTCCCGGTGCGCGTCTAGAACGCGGCGCCAGTGAAGAGCGCAAATGGGACGTGCTCGCCGACGCGACCGCGCTCGTTGTCACGTCGTCTCGTGAGGGCTGGGGCATCGTCGTGAGCGAAGCCCACGCTGTCGGGACTCCGAGCGTCGCTTACAACGTCCCTGGTTTGCGAGACTCCACGAGGCACGGGGTGAACGGCTTGATCTGTCGCCCGACGGCCGCTGACGCGGCACGGTCGATGCTCCGCTTGGCACGTGATGCTGCGCTATGGTGGCGTCTTCACGAGGGCGCCCTGGAGAGTGCACGCCAGCAGACGCCGGGCCGACAACGAATTGCGGCACTCGCCGTGGTGGCCGAGGCCCTGGCGAGACGCCGCGGGACGTGAGCACAGCGCCGTGCGGCGACGGAGGAGGGAGCCGCAGCGAGCCCCGCTCAAGACGATGATGCCAATCGCAGCGAGAGGAGCGTCCCACGCGCAGAGACCATTGGGCGGGCGACCCACTGTGACCAGGCACTGTCGAACGCCAGTCAGTCCTCAATCTGCATTGGCGGGCTTGGCCATTTTTACGAACAAAGTCATGAACCCCTCACGTTGATGCTCGGCATCTTCGCGAACTTCAAAGAAGCTCTGAAAGATCGGTTTCCTGCGAAACACCCATTTGGCGATATACATGTTCAAAGTGCCAATTGCTTGAAACGTGCCACCTCGGACCGTTGATGACTGTATCCGCAAGCCTGCGCCCTCAGCAAGCGCGATGAGCTCTTCGGTCCTGTAGTGCCGATGCCCGATAAGCCACCATGCCGGATCGCTTACTGTTCCTACCAGGGAACGGTATGGAGTTGATAGATAGAACGAGCCACCAGGAGAAAGTACGCGGTAAACCTCATCAAAGAGAGCGGGCTCAGTCCTGACAGGCAAATGCTCGAGTACTTCCCAGCAAACAACGGTATCGAAGCTATTGGGCTGGAAGGGTAGGTCTAGAGCGCTGCCCACCTGGAATCCTGCGCGCGGGTCATGAATGGATTCTCGTGCGGCTTGAAGATTTTTCGCTTCCGGTTCGATTCCGACGATGCAGGAAGGTGAGTCTCGCAACGCGTACATCTCGAACCAACCAAAGCCGCAACCAATGTCCAGCACCTCTTTGCTCGTGATGTCACGCGAATCTACGTAATCACACGAGAACTTACATCGTCCGTGCAGCTCCTCGTATTTTGATGCGTGCTCGCTAAGAAGGTTTTTCATGAGGTGCTCGCTTCTACCTCGCGTTGGCCACTATTGGCAGCGATACGCGAGTCTATAGGGGGCCTTGACCAATGCTAAACTTGACCAATCTTGATGAAGAGCAACAGGCACCAACATGGCGATGCTGTATAAAGATTGGCCCCTTGTATCGGTA
>JACDHQ010000066.1 GCA_013820975.1 Gemmatimonadaceae bacterium | reverse complement strand
GCACGGGTGCATAGCCACCGTGGGCGAGCAGCACGTCGCGGCGCACGAGGAAGCACTGCCCGTTGGCGAGCAGGCGCTCCGGCGGCGATTCATCGCCGGCCGGTCCCAGGCGATACACGAGCGTCGCGAGCATCGCCGGCTGGAGCCAGCGCTCGAGCGGCCGCTGGCCGGCGAAGCGCGGCGCAAAGCTCACCGCATCGTAGCCGTAGCGCTCCGCCGCCTCGACGACGGCGGCGGCGAGCCCGGGGCGCGGTGCCGTATCGGCGTCGAGCCCGAGGAGCCACTGGCCGCTGGCGACCGTCGCGCCGTGCTGCAGCGCCCACGCCTTGCCGATCCAGCCGTCGGGAAGGGGCGGGTCGGTCTCGACGCGGATGCGCCCATCGCGCTGCGCTGCCGACTCGAGCAGTGCGCGCGTGCCATCGCGCGAGCCGGAATCGACGAACACGATCTCCGAGACCGGCGCGCCCTGGGCCACCACCCCCGCGATGAGCGGCGCGATGCGCTGCGCTTCATCGAGGACGGGGACGACGATGCTCACCAGGCTTGCCGGCTCGTCCGTGAGGCGCGGCGCGACGGGCGGCTTCCGCCGCCGGCCGGGTTCGAGCCGTGCCAGCAGCACGATGGTCGCGATGACCTGGGCGATGAGCAGCGCCGTCAGCATGCGGCGTCATGCGACGGGCTACGAGTCGGCAAACTGCGGCTCCACCTCCGTCACCATGCAGCTGGGACAGATGCCGTGGCTGAACCGGGTGTTCGTGTGAGTCGCGAAGTAGCCCTCGACGGTATGCCAGTAATCCGAGTCGTCGCGGACCTTCCGGCAGTACGAGCAGATGGGCAGGATTGCCCGCAGCGCCTTCACCTCGACGAGCGCCGCCTGTAATTCCGCCACGAGCCGCTCGCGCTCCGCCTCGGCGTCCTTACGCGCGGTGATGTCCCGCGCCACCGAATAGATCACGCCGCCGGTGGGATCGGGGGCCGCATTCCAGAGCAGCCAGCGGTATGATCCGTCGCGGCACAGGTAGCGGTTCTCGAAGCCGAGTGCCTGGGCGCCATCGCGGACGTCGCGATTCTGTTTCAGCGTGCGTTCCCGGTCGTCCGGATGCACGAACTCGATGAACGGCCGGGACATCAACTCCTCGACGGTCCAGCCGAGCGTACGCTCCCAGGCGGGGTTCAGGCGACGGAAGTAACCGCCGAAGTCGAGGTGGCAGAGCAGGTCGATCGCCACGTCGAAGAAGCGTTCGTCGTCGGGGGCCCGCACGGGTGTGCCGGGAGGTGCTGGTGGACCTGGAGTCTTCATGATTCGCCGAGGCGTCGCGAGGGCATGCCGTCGGCGAAGGTTATCAGTTGGCCCGGCGCGCGGCCACCGGCGCCTCGTTGGCGGCGAGCATCTTCGCCGTCTCGAGCCACGGATCTGCCGCCATCCACCTGGTGTCGGGGGCGAAGAGGAACACCATGCCGCCGTTGGAGAGCTTCGGCATCAGCGTCCGCGCGCGCTCCTGCGTCACCGCCGGGCAACCCTCGCTGCGGCCGGCGCGCGTCGCCGACACGTACGGCGCGCCATGCGCCACCACACCGCGGGTGCGGGCGTTGTCGTTGAACCCCTTCGACAGCCCCTTCAGGCGCAGCCCGACCGAGGTGTAGCGCTTGCCGGAGGCCTTGCCGCTGAAGTTGTAGGTCTCCTGCGCGAGGTAGAGCCCCAGCGAGGTCGCGTTGCTGCCATGCACGTTCGAGAAGCGCGTCGGCACCGTCTCGCTCGGGGTCGCGGACCCACGGCCGTGCGCGACCGTGAACGGCCCGTCCACGATCACGAGCCTGTCCATGTCGAACACGTATCCGCGCGGATTCGTGCTCGGCAGCCCGTAGTCCACGAAATACAGGTACGGCTTGCGTACCTGATCGGGGTGCTCCGCCTTGTACGCGAAGTAGCTGTTGAAGGCGTTCGCGAGTGCGGACGGATGGCTCATCGTGTGCACCGATGGTGCAAGGGCAGCGAGCGCGGTCTCGGTCTTCACCGCGAGCGAGCTCGTCCCCTTGGCCGCCTCGGTGATGAAGCCGGTGGAGCGGCGTACGTCGGTCAGTGCAGCGGCCTCGGCGATGCCGGGCATGATCGACACCGGCGACGCGCTGGCCGTCGCGCTGTCGCCGGAACGAGGCGAGATGAACTGCGCGCCCGCGAAGATGAAGGCGGTGGCGCCGAGCAGGATGTGCTGGAGGTATTTCGGGTGCTTGTGGGGCATGGGCGTCTTCGGGGGAGGTGGGGGGCGCGGGGCGCCAGCCGTTGACGAGGTGACGATTGAACAGCGATATGGGTAGGAGGACGGCGGACATGAGACTGGCATCCGGCCCGCACGACGGCGGGGCCGATGCAGCAGTCACCCATTTCCGCATGCCGGGTCGCTGTTCTGATATCCATCAGTTTAACAGGTTCGCAGCGCAATGTAAACCTATATAATGAAGTAGTTTAGGGCATCTCGCATCTCGCATCTCGCGTCTCGCGTCTCGCGTCTCGCGTCTCGCATCTCGCATCTCGCATCTCGCATCTCGCGTCTCGCATCTCGCATCTCGCCCTACCCCCGACCCCAACCCCCTACCGCTCCATGAAATCCGTCATCACCGGCTCCGGCATCGGCATCCCGAAGAACGTCGTGCCCAATGCGATGCTCGCCAAGATCATGGATACGTCCGACGAGTGGATTCGTACCCGCAGCGGGATCGAGCAGCGGCACTATGTGGACCCGGGGCAGGGGTCAGCGGAGCTCGGAATGATCGCCGCGGAGGCGGCGCTGGCGGCGGCCGGGGTCGCGAAGGACGCGATCGATGCCGTCATCTTCGCGACGATGACGCCGAATTACTTCTTCCCGGGCAACGGCCCGGTGCTTCAGGCGCGGATGGGCTTGCCGAACATCCCGACCTTCGACATCCGCCAGCAGTGCTCGGGCTTCCTCTACGCGCTCGACCTTGCGGACTCGCTCATCCAGTCGCGCAAGCATCGCCGAGTGCTCGTCATCGGGTCCGACGTGCACACCCCGTTCATGCCGTGGCAGAATGGCTGGGACGTGACGATCGGGCGGGGGGACGGGACGGTGACGCCGGAGCAGTATGCCCACAACACCAGCCTGCGCGACCGCACGGTGCTCTTTGGCGACGGCGCCGGGGCGGTGGTCGTGGAGGCGCGGGAGGGCGACGCCCGTGGCTTCCTGGGCTCGCGCCTCTTCAGCGATGGGTCCAACATCGAGGCGCTGTACGTCCCGGGCGCGGGATTTCGCGATCGTCCCTTCGTGACGCACGAGCAACTGGACGCCGGGCTCACGGTGCCGGTCATGGAAGGGAAGGCGGTGTTCAAGGAAGCCGTGACGCGCATGCCCGAAGCGGTGCGCGCGGTGTGTGCGGACGCGGGGATCGAGGTCGCGAGCCTCGACCTGCTGCTGATCCACCAGGCGAACCTGCGCATCATCGAGGGGGTCGCGAAGAATCTCGGGCTTCCGCCGGAGAAGGTGCCGCACAACATCGAGCGGTACGGCAACACGACGGCGGGTACGCTGCCCATTCTGTATCACGAATGCGTGCAGCAGGGACGTATCGCCGACGGCATGCTGGTCTGCTTTGCCGCCCTCGGCTCCGGCCTGCACTGGGGCGCGGCGCTCTATCGGGCGTGATGCGAACGACGGCCGGCCAGGTGTCCCGGCCGGCCGTCGCATCCGAACATGGCGCGGTCGCTACTTCCGGAACACGAAGACCACGCCATCGGCGTTGATCGTCATGGTGGAGCTCCCGTCGTACGTGGCGACGTAGCTGTCCCCCTCCGCGTCGGTCATGGTGAACTTGTTCCCCGCTCGCTTGAAGGTGCCGCCGGTCCACTCCGATTCGTTCTCGACGGTGCCGTCGAAGCGATAGCTGAGGTCGAGCGACGTCGTGAACGAGTCACCGGAATCGAAGATCAGCGAGCCGCCGGTGACGCGCACGTAGTCGTCGCCACTCGCGAAGATCGTGAATGGAACCGGCTGGCCATCCACCGAGCGGAGCGCGTAGGTGCCGAGGTACGACGAATCGGGACCGGTGGAATCGCCGCAAGCGGCGGCGAATGCGAGGAGGACGATGGTGATGAGCTTGCGCATGATGGTCTCTTGTGGTGGAGGAGGTCAGTGGCCGGCGGCGAACAGCGCACCGCTGCCGGTGATGCCGAACCCGTAGCGAGCGTCGAAGGCACGGGCCGCGGCGTTTGCGATCACCCGCGCCCCGTCAGCGGTCGGGTGAAATCCATCGAGGCTCACGTAGCGTCCGTACGGCTGCTGCTGCATCAGGAGCGCGATCGGGTCGAAGGGGGCCTTCACATTCACGTCCTCGTAGAGCGCCGCGAGCCGGAAGTGCGCGAACCCGCGGCGCTGCGCTTCCCGCAGGATGATCGCGTCCATCTGCGCGAGCTGTGCATCGAGGGCGGCGACGTCGTCGGGACCGAGGACGTAATCCTGGATGCCGGTCGCCGACGGGTAGTTCACGCAGCTGAACGGTGCGCGGCCCGCGCCCGTGCGGGCGTTGTATCCACCCTGGGCGGCGGCGGCTGGAACGCGCGCGGCGACGAACAGCAGGTTGGGACTGTTCTCGCAGTCGGGGCTGACCTCCACCCACAGCTGCGCGAAGGCGGCGCGCCCCTGCCAGATCTCGTGGCCGGTGCGGAAGCTCGGGAAGCTTTCCGCATGGTCGATGAGCCCGACAAGGGCCACGTGCTTCGCCACCTTCTGCGCGCTGTCGAGCACCTTCAGGTAGTCCGCTTCCCACGCGGCCACGGGGACGACGTTCACGCCGGGGAGGAACACCCCCGACCGCGCGCCGAGGACCTCGTTCGCACCCAGCTCGATCGTGACCACCTTGGGCTCCTGCCCCATCATCGCCGTGACCTGGGACTGGCCCGGGGCGAGGACACGGGAGTAGAGGCGCAGGTATTCGCCGGTGATGTTGCCGGGCGTCGAGTAGAGGGCGTTGCGGGTCGTGGCAGCCGTGATGGCGACATTGTTCGCCGGAAGGCTCACGCCGGCGACACTTGGTGCACAGGCTCGGGTGTCGAACGCCTGGCCGATGCCTTCGCCGCTCGTCCGGACGCCACCGGCGATCGGGGCCGCGATTGGCGCTCCGCAGCCGGGCTCGGCGATGGCGGGCACCGTCATGGTCCGGTGCGCCAGCTCCGCGAGCAGCACCGGCCAGGACGTCGCCTGGGCCGATGCGACGACACCGTCGGAGCGCCAGCCCATGGACACGCTCGTGCCGATGGCGACGTAGCGTTGGAAGGCACCCCTTCCTTCAGATTGAAGGACCGGGGCGACCGGTGCCGCGGGTGCGACCGGGTTCGGGCGGTCGTCCGTGCAGGCGGCAATCAGCATTGGAGCGGCGAGCACGAACAGCTTCGGAAGGGTGAGCGGGCGCATCGTGAGTTCCTCAGGACGGGTGACGGCATATCGCCTTCGGTGCGGCAGGGCTTGCCGCGGGTTCCGAGCAGCGGTACCGTGGCAACCTGCTCGTCTCCGATCACGGCCCCCTCAAAGCGCAATCAAACGTCCGTCAATGTTGCAGTTGCGAACCTTCGGCGGCGCGACGCTGCTCTCGGATACCGGGCCACTGGGGGGCGCTGCGGCCCAGCGACGACGGTTGGCGCTGCTCGCGATCGTCGCCGTCGCCGGCCGTCGGGGGGTGAGCCGCGACAAGCTCGGGGCACTGCTCTGGCCGGAGAGCGACCAGGAGCGCGCGCGTCATTCGCTCTCCCAGTGGCTCTTCACCACCCGTCGTGACCTCAAGGCCGAGGACCTCTTTCTCGGCACGACCGAGCTGCGGCTCAATCCCGATCGCATCACCAGCGACGTCGGCGACTTCCAGGAAGCGATCGCCGAAGGGGCGCTCGACCGGGCAGTGGAGCGCTATGCTGGACCGTTCCTCGACGGCTTCCACCTCTCCGGCGGATCGGAGTTCGAGCGCTGGGTGGACGGGGAGCGCGCGCGGCTCGCCCACGACTACCATCAGGCGCTCGAGACGCTCGCCGGCCAGCGGACGGCGGCCGGCGACACCCGCCGGGCGGTGGATGCATGGCGCCGGCTTGCAGCGAGCGATCCCTGCAACGCCCGCATTGCGCTCGGCCTCATGCGGGCGCTGGCCGCGAGCGGCGACGCGGCGGGTGCCGTGGCGCACGCACGCATTCACGCGACGCTCGTCCGCGAGGAGCTCGGCGCCGAGGTGCAGCCGGAGGTGGCGCGATATGCGGAGGAATTGCGTGCGTCGCCCCCGTCTTCAGCATCGCCGCCAACTGCACCGGCTCCCGTACCCCCTTCGGCACGGGCCGCGGATCCCGTGGAGCCCGCGCTTCCGGCACGCGGGAGCCAGGAGGGAGACGCTGCCGGTGCCACTGTCCCCATTCCGCACACGCAGGATGACGATTCCGCAGCCCGCGGCGCGAAGCCGGGTTTTCGCCGTCACCGGATCGTTCGCGGCATCGCAATCGCGACGCCGCTCCTGCTGGCGCTGCTGCTCGGTGCCTGGACGATCGTGCCGGAAGACCGGCTCGCGCAGCTCTGGGATCTTCTGGTGCGCGAGGACACGGACATCGAGGCACAGCGGATCGTCGTCGCGCCGCTCGAGAACCTCACCGGCGATTCCACGCTGTCGAGCTTCGGCCGGATGGCGTCGGGGTGGATCACGACCGGGCTCGCGCAGACGCGGCGCTTCGAGGTGGTGGATGCGCAGACCTCGCAGCTCACGAGCAGCGTCGTCGCGGCCATCCCGCGCATGTTCAGGGCGAACGACCGTGGCGTCGCCCTGGCCAGGGAAGTCGGTGCCGGGTTGTTGATCTCGGGGCAGTACTTCGTGCACGGCGACTCGATTCGCGTGCAGGTGCAGATGACCGATGTCGAGTCGGGACGGGTGTTGAGCACGCCCGGGCCGCCGGTCAGCGGCACGCGCGGCGGCGAGCATGCGCTGGTGCAGCAACTGGCCGAGCGGGTCGTCGGCATGGCGGCCTCGGTGGTCGACCGCTCACATGCCGGAACCGGGATCGCCGGCGGATCGCTCCCGCAGTCGTACCAGGCGTTCCAGGAGGCGAAGCTCGCCTGGGACAGCTACTACGCAGGTGACGTGGCGGGAGTGTTCCGTCATGCACGGCGCGCCTCGGAGATCGACTCGTCGTACATGATGCCGCTAGCGATCCAGGCGCACGTGCACATGGAGGCGCGCAGCTGGACGGAGGTCGATTCGCTCGTGCGCATCATGGAGGCGCACCGGCAAGGGCTTTCGCCGCTCGAGGTGGCGGTGGTGGACATGTTCGCCGCGGCCGCCCGTGGCGACCTGCCCAACCACCTGCGCGGTGCGCTTCGCGTGGCCGATGCGGCGCCCGGTTCGGCGGAGACGCGTACGTACGCCGCGCGCCTGGCGGTGAATGCCAACCGGCCCGCGCTGGCGCTGCAGCAGCTCGACGCCATCAGCCCATCGCGGGGGGTGATGCTGCGTGTTTCCTGGTACTGGAACTGGACCGCGGCCGCCTACCACCTCGAGGGGGAGCACGACGCCGAGTTGAAGGCGGCGCGGAAGGGCATCCGCCGGTTCCCCGGTGCCTACACGGCGATCGGCACGCTCGGCCGCGCGCTGGCAGCGCAGGGGAAGGGAGGCGATGTCCGCGACCTCGTGGACCGACTTCCCGGCGGCAGCACAGCCGACGGCGCGCGCCGGTGGAAGATCGCGCTCGACTGGTCGCGCGAGCTTCGCGCGCATGGGCACGAGGACGACGCACGCCGCCTGCTCGCCCTGCTGCAGGCGCAGCTGCAGCAGGCGCCGGTGTCGCGTGTCACCGAACGCTTCCAGGCGGCCGTGCTCGGCGAGGCCGGGCAGCATGCGGCGGCGTACACACTCTGGCAGCGCCTCCACGCGGCCGATCCGGCGGCGCTCGAGCTGCGCGGAAACCTCGGCGTGGCGGCAGCTCGCGCCGGCGACACCGCCGTGGCCCGCGCCATGGAGCGGGCCATCCGCGAGACCCCGGAGCGATATGCCCACGGACGCGACGTGATGTGGCGCGCGCGGATCGCCGCGCTCCTCGGCGAGTCGGACCGGGCGGTGATGCTCGTCGCCGAGGCCATCGACGCGGGCTTTCCGCGCTTCTTCGATCCGTCGGGCGGGCCGTACGAGGAAGCGGAGCTGCATGCCGATCCTGCGCTGCTCGTGCTGCGCAGTCATCCCGGATTCCGCGCGCTGCTGGCACCACGCGGGTGAAGGGCGCACGACACTTGCAGCAGCCGCCGGCATGCCAATGACCGTCACCTCCGCCGCGTTCGGTCACGGCGGCGAGATCC
>JACDHQ010000531.1 GCA_013820975.1 Gemmatimonadaceae bacterium | reverse complement strand
CAGGAACGTGGGGCGGCTGGACCCGCGCCACTGCCACCGGCATTGCCGTCGGCAGCGTGTCGGCCGCCGGCACCGGCGTCGCGATCACCACCGGTGCGCCACCGCACGCGCCAGCCATCGTGAGCGCTGCCGCCGCGATCGTCGCCATGATGCGGCGCGGCGCACGATGCGCCGGCGGCGACCGCTCGACCTTCGTCCCGGCGCGCATCAGTTGCCAGCTCCCATCTGCACCATCATCTCCGGTTTCCCCTGTGGAACAACGGTCAGCAGCACCTTCGACTCCGACAGGTACTGGCGCGCCACCCGCTGCACATCCTCGGCGCGTGCCGAGGCGTACCTGGCTGCGTCCTCCTGCACGTAGTCGGGGGTGCCTACGAAGTAGTTGTAGTACTGCAGCTGGTCTGCCTTCCCCTGCACGCTCGCGAGCGAGTTGAGCATCCGCGAGAGGAAGGTGTTCCGGGCGCGCGTCATCTCCTCCTCCGTCACGCCGCCGGTCGCGAGCCGGCTGATCTCCTCCTCGACGATGCGCGCCACCGCACTCGGGTCCTGGCCGGGGCGGGGGGTCACGTCCACCAGGAAGCTGCCGGCGAGCCGGCCGCTCGACTGCCGCGCGCCGACGCTCTGCGCGACCTGCAGGTCGTACACGAGCCGCTTGTAGAGCCGCGAGTTCTTGTCCCCCGCGAGCACGTAGGCCAGCAGGTCGAGCGCGGCATCGTCGGGGTGGAAGGCCCGCGCGGTGTGCCATGCCCAGTAGACGCGTGGCAACTGCACGCGGTCCTCGAGCATGATCGCCGTGTCGCGCACCACGCGCGCGTCGGCAATCATCGGGCGCGGCGGCATGGCCGGCCCGCGCGGGATCGCGCCGAAGTAGCGGGTCACCCAGGCGCGGGCCGAGTCGGGGGCGAAGTCACCGGCGATCGAGACCGAGGCGTTGTTGGGCGCATAGTACATCCGGAAGAAGCTGTTCACGTCCGCGAGCGACGCGGCGCTGAGGTCCTCCATCGAGCCGATCACCGGCCAGGAGTACGGATGCTGCAACGGGTACAGCGTGCGCAGGATCGTCTCCCAGGCGCGGCCGTACGGCACGTTGTCGTAGCTCTGGCGCCGCTCGTTCTTCACGACGTCGCGCTGCACGTCGAGCTTGTCCTGCGACATCGTCGGCAGGAGCGCGCCCATGCGATCGGCCTCGAGCCAGAGCATCAGCGGAAGCGCCGTGGATGAACCGCCCTGGTAGTAGTTCGTGCGATCCTGCGACGTCGAGCCGTTGGGGCTCGCACCGACCGCCTCCAGCCACTCGTCGTACTTGCCGACCGGCACGTTCTGCGAGCCCATGAACATCACGTGCTCGAACAGGTGCGCGAAGCCGGTGCGCCCAGGCTGCTCGTCGCTCGAGCCGACCTTGTACCACACGTTCACCGTCACCAGCGGAACGGAATGGTCCTCGTGGAGGATCACCTCGAGCCCGTTGGGCAGGGTGAACTTCTGCACCGGGAGGCGCGGCATCGCACCAGCCTGCTGCGCGGCCAGGCCCGGCGGCGCGAGCGTGACGAGGGTGGCGGCCAGGGCCAGCCGCCCGACCGATCGTGTCATCAGCGTTGCCACCAGGGCTTACTCCAGCAGGAGGACGAAGGGAATCTTCAGCGATTCATTGAGATAGTACTTCCACGTCGTGTTGCGGTTCGCGCTGATGGGGCTCGTGCGGGTCGGGGATGTGTACGGAACGAGGTCGAGCCGGCGCGCCGCGATGTCGAGGCGCAGCATGTGGAAGGGATCGCTCACCAGGATCACCTCGCGCCCCTTCCCGGCGACCGAGCGGACCTTGCCGCTTTCCATGAGCGCAGCCACCCCCCGCAGCGACTCCTGGGTCGTGCGCCCGACGGCTTCCATGAGGATTGCGGTGTCCGGCACGCCGTGGCGCATCACGTAGCGGCGGCTCACGGCCGCTTCACTCGTCGTGTCGCCATCGCCGACGCCGCCAGTGAGGATCATGCGCGGCGCCAGGCCGCGCCCCCACAGTTCGATCGCATGGTCGAGTCGCGCCCGAAGCACCGGCGACGGCCGGCCGGCGTACTGCGCGGCCCCCAGCACCACGATGGCCTCCCCCGGCTGGGAACGGTCCCACGCCGCCCACGCGACCACGGCCCCAAGGGACAGCAACCAGCCCCCCGCCACGAGGAGCAGCAGGTAGAGCGGAAATCTCAGCAGGCGGGACCGGCGACGTCGCATGACTTAAAGCTATCAGCTATCAGCTATCGGCTATCAGCTGAATCGGAAGGCGATGCCGCTGCGCGGGCATCGCTTCGATATGACACACCAGGAGCAGCCCCGTCGTCGCGCCGTTCCTCATGCCGTTGGCGGCCGCAGGCCGAGTCCGAACAAGCTGATAGCTGATAGCTGATAGCTGATAGCTGCTGGCTGATAGTCACGACAAACTCAGGAGAGCGAGCCAGAACACATCGAAGCTGGCACGCGCCGGCCGATCGGGGGTCAGCGGCGCGTCGAACGCGAGGCCGTCGACGAAGGCGACCACCGCTCCGGCCAGCAGCTCGGGGCCGAGCCGCGGCCGCAGACCCAGCAG
>JACDHQ010000530.1 GCA_013820975.1 Gemmatimonadaceae bacterium | reverse complement strand
AGACAGGACTCCTCTCGCAGGTCGCCTAGGCCGCATGTGACACCGGCGCGGAACGGCGCCGGTGAACGTCAGAGGATGTACTTGCGCAGATCCTCATCCTCGGCGATCGACTTCAGCCGATCTCGCACGGTGGGCGCGTCGATCGTGATGGCGTCCTTGCCACGATCGGGCAGATCGTACAGCACGTCCTCGAGCAGCGACGACATCACCGTGTGAAGTCTCCGCGCGCCGATGTTCTCCATGCGATCGTTGAGGCCCGTGGCGATTCGTGCGATCTCCGCGATCCCTTCATCCGTGAACGTCAGCGGAGCTCCCTCCGCGGCGACGAGCGCGGTGTACTGCTTCGTCAGCGCATTTTCGGGCTCCGTCATGATCCGTACGAAGTCGGCTTCGGTGAGCGGCTTGAGCTCGACACGAATCGGGAAGCGTCCCTGAAGCTCCGGTATCAGGTCGCTCGGCTTGCTGACGTGAAACGCACCCGCGGCCACGAACAGCACGTGGTCCGTCTTCACCATGCCGTACTTCGTCTGTACGTTGGAGCCCTCGACTATCGGCAGCAGGTCGCGCTGCACACCTTCGCGCGACACATCCGGCCCGGTCTGCGCGCGCTCGCCGGCGATCTTGTCGATCTCGTCGAGGAAGATGATGCCGAGCGTCTCGGTGCGCTGCAGCGCATCGGCGACGACCTCGTCGTGCTCAATGAGCTTGTCGAACTCCTGCTCGACCAGGATGCGGCGCGCCTCCGCGACGCGCACCGTGCGCTTCTTCGTGCGCTTCGGCATCATGTCCTGGAGCATCGAGCCGATGTTTTCCATCTCGGGCGCGCCCTGCGGCGCGAACATGTCGAGCATCGGCCCGCTCTCGCGCACCTCGACCTCCACTTCGCGCGACTCGAGCTCCCCCTCCTTGAGCAGCTGCCTGAGCTTCGCACGCGTGCGCTGGTAGCGCTCCTCGGCGGGATCGTGCGCCTCGCGGCTGGCGGCGCCGCCGGCGCCGACCACGAAGACCGACGCGGAGTCGGGAGTCGGGGGTTGGGGGTCGGGAGCATCCGTCGCCCCCGGCCCCCGGCCCCCTGCGCCCGACGCCGGAGGCCTTGGCAGCAGCAAGTCGAGGAGCCGCTCCTCCACGCGCTCCTGCGCGAGATCCTCGACCTCCTGTTCGCGCTCGGCGCGCACCATGTCGATGGCGTTCTCGACGAGGTCGCGCACCATCGACTCCACGTCACGGCCGACGTAACCCACCTCGGTGAACTTGCTTGCCTCCACCTTGATGAACGGCGCGGCGGCCAGCTTCGCGAGTCGGCGCGCGATCTCCGTCTTTCCCACCCCGGTGGGGCCGATGAGGATGATGTTGTTGGGGGCGATCTCCTCGCGAATCCCCTGCGGCGCGCGCTGGCGCCGCCAGCGGTTGCGCAGCGCGATGGCGACCGCCTTCTTCGCGTCCCCCTGGCCGACGATGTAGCGGTCGAGCTCCATGACGATCTGCTTCGGCGTCAAGTCGGCAAGGCGGGCGAGCGTCTGTTCGGTCCGGTTAACCATCAGTCATCCGATCTCGCATCTCGTTCAGCTGCCCTCCAGCACTGTGATGTGCGTGTTCGTGTACACGCAGATCTCACCGGCGATCGTGAGGGCGCGCTTCACGACTTCGCTCGGGCCGAGGTCGGTGTTCGCCACGAGCGCACGGGCGGCTGCAAGGGCGTAGGGTCCACCTGAGCCGATGGCGACGATGCCGTCGTCGGGCTCGATGATCTCCCCCGTCCCCGAGATCACGAACACGTGCTCGGCGCTGCCGACGGCGAGGAGCGCCTCGAGCCGGCGCAGCACCCGGTCGCTCCGCCAGTCCTTCGCGAGCTCGACGACCGCCCGGGGCAGGTTGGCAGGGTACCGCTCGAGCTTCTCCTCGAACTTCTCGAAGAGGGTCAGCGCGTCGGCGACGGCGCCGGCGAATCCCGTGAGGATCTTGCCGCCGCGCATGGCTCGCACCTTCTGCGCCTTGCTCTTCATGATCGTCTCGCCGACGGACACCTGTCCGTCGCCGCCGAGGGCGATCGTGCCCTTGTGCCGGACTGCGAGGATGGTGGTGGCGCGAATGCGGGGGAGCGTGGTCATGCCGCTCAAGGTAACGGCGTCTCCCCCTCGGGCGGCGGCGTGGGATCGCTGAACACCGCCGCCGCCTTTCCCGTCGGCACCGGCCGGTCCTGGAGTGCTTCGGGTCGGCGGCGTGAAGCGCCGCGGTTGGTCACCAGCTCGGCCAGGTAGCTGCGGTTCATGAAAGCGCCGACGAGCAGCAGGCCGGCCCCGATGAGGATGCTGAGGATCGAATAGCGCCAGCTGTCGCGGCCGATGACGGCGGCGCCCATGGCGAGGACGCCGAGGCCGATCAGCAGCTCGCCGCCCCGGTTCCGTTCGAGGCGGGTCCGGCGGCGTCGCTCGCGGAGCGGGCCGCGGTCGGCCATTCGGGAATCGACGATGAGCGCCAGGCCGATGATGGCGATGATCGCGCCGAGGATGAGCGGAAAGGTCTCGAGCTTCATGGTGGCGCTCCACTTCGAGAAGCGTGCCTGTTGAACAGACGGGGGG
>JACDHQ010000529.1 GCA_013820975.1 Gemmatimonadaceae bacterium | reverse complement strand
AAGGTGCGCGCCGCGAGGAGGGGGCCGCGGTGGGTCATGGGGCTTCCTACCCCTGCAGGGTCCGCCGGTTTCGTCCGGTTCCCGTTGGAGGCAGGTCGGCCGGCCAGAGCTCCGTCTGGGGGAGCTCTGGCCCCAGCCGCTGCCTGACCCGGTTGGCGACGTACTCGACGGCGCTCGGATCGGCGACGAGGTCGTACTCGCGTACGTCGAGGATCAGGACCGGGCAGTGGCGAAAGGCGCCGATCCAGCGCTCGTACCGCGCATGCAGCGCCGCCCAGTAGGTGACATCCACATCCTGTTCCTTGGTGCGCGCGCGGCGCTGGATGCGTTCGAGCAGCGTCTCCAGGGGCGCGTGGAGGTACACCATCAACCGGGGCGGCCGCGCGGCGGGCGCGTGGAGGAGCTCGCGGTAGAGGCGGGAGTAGAGCGCCCACTCATCCGCCGACATGAGCGCCTGCTCGGCGAGGCCGTGCGCGAAGATCTCGGCGTCCTCGTACCAGGTGCGGTCGAGCACCCAGCTGCCCCCCATTCCGCGCATGCGGCGCATGCTCTCGAAGCGCGTCGCGAGGAAGTGCAGCTGCAGCCGCAAGGCGTACCGCTGCATCGGCTCGGGCCCGCCGGCGTAGAAGCGTTCGAGCCAGGGATTGTGCTCGTCCACGCTCTCGAGGGCGAGCTGCAGCCCGAACCGCGATGCGAGCGCGCGGGAGAGCGTGCTCTTGCCCGCGCCGACCATGCCTGCCACGCCGATCAGCATAAGGGATGGAAGATAGTGCGCCGACCGGCGATCGTACCGCATGGCCTTTCGGCTCGCGATCTTCGACTTCGACGGCACCCTCGCCGATTCCTTCCCGTGCCTGCTGCGCGCGCTGAATGCCGCGGCCGCGCGCTACGGCTTCCGGCCGATCGATGACCGGGAGGTCGGGGAGCTGCGAGGCCGCAGCCCGTGGGAGGTGATGGAGCACATCGACGTAGGCACATGGCAGCTGCCCATGATCATGCACTTCGTGCGCGAGCGCATGGCCAGGGAGATCGACGCGGTCGCCCTGTTTCCCGGCATCCACGAGGTGCTCGAGGACCTCGCGTCGCACGGCACCCGCATCGCGATCGTGAGCAGCAACAGCGAACGGAACATCCGCCACGTGCTCGGGGCGCGGCTCGCGTCGCTCGCCTGCGACTACCGGTGCGACGTGTCGATGTTCGGCAAGCGCCCGAAGCTGCGGCAGGTGCTGGCCGCGACTGGCGTGTGCGCCGCCGACGCGATTGCAATTGGCGACGAGGTGCGCGACCTCCGCGCCGCGCGAGGCGAATCCATCCCGTTCTGTGCGGTGACCTGGGGATTCACCACCGCGCCGGCGCTCATCGCGGCGGCCCCGGACTACGTCGTGGCGAGCGTGGAAGACCTGGTGGGCGTGGTCACCCGCTCCGCTCCTCTGCCTGCGCCGCCCGAGTGACCTCTGCCCCCTGCCGGGCACGGACGACCATGGCGACCATGATCACCGCTCCGCCGATGAGCGGGAGCGTGCCCGGTCGTTCGCCATGGACGGCCCACGCCCAGATCGGATTGAGCGCGGGCTCCAGGAGGAGGAGCATGCTCGCCTCCACCGCGGGGACGCCGCTGATGCCGCGTGTCATCAGCACGTACGCGAGCCCGATCTGCACGAGCCCGAGGTAGCCGACGACCGCTGCGTCCACCGCCGTCGCGTTCACGACTGGCAGCGCGAAGGGGAGGCAGAGCAGGAATGCCAGCGCATTCCCACCCACGACGGTGCTCAGCGTCGCGCTCGTCCCGCCATCGGACGCACCGAGCCACCGCAGGCCCATCAGCGTCAGCGCCCACGAGACACCGCTCACCAGTGCGAGCCCGTTGCCGAGCACGGGATTGGGCGCGGTGGCACTCGCCGGCGGGAGGCCGATCACGACCAGCACGAGCCCCACCGCGAGCGCTGCCATCGTCGCATAATCCGACCGCCGCACCTTCTCCTTGAGAAGCAAGGGTGCAAGCACGAGGATGTAGAGCGGCGCCGTGGACTGCAGGAAGATGGCGTTCGCCGCCGTCGTCGCCTTGTTCGAGCTGACGAACAGCACCATCGTCAGGGCGTACACCACCGAGACGGCGGCGACACGCGGGCTCCAGCCGCGCCGCGCCGCCGGGACGAGCAGGAAGACGGCGAGCGCCGCGAGCCCGGACCGGAAGGACGCGACCTGCCACCCGGTGAGCGCCGTCGCCTTGATCGCCGCGCCGCCCGTCGAGAAGAGCGTCGCGGCCGCGATGATCCGCAGGCGGTCGGAATTTGAAGGACTCATGCTATCGGCTATCGGCTATCAGCTATCGGCTGATTCGGAAGAAACTGCATCGGGGGAGAGCACAGACGTCACTCGCGCCCGCCCCACGATGCCGCCCCGGCAGTTCACGTCGTACTAATGAAACGCAAGTCCGAACAAGCTGATAGCTGATATTAACTCGGCCACTAAATAGTTGACTTTATGGCGCCCGGGTGTATACTCGTGCATGCCCCGCCGCCGCGTACTGGATGCTCGGACTTTGCCGCCCGCGGCGCAAGCCGAGAAGCGGCGCACGGC
>JACDHQ010000528.1 GCA_013820975.1 Gemmatimonadaceae bacterium | reverse complement strand
CGCCTTGGGGCCCGAGGGTGTCGTTGCGGCCCACGCCTTCCTCGACGCCGCCGAAGCACGCGAATGGGTTCGAGTCCAATCCGGAGATGCCAGTCGAATGGTGAGGATCGCGGATCCTGGCGGTAGTGGCGGCTTCACGCTCTTCGGCATCCACAAGAACGGCCACCTCTTCGTCGGATGGCTCGCCGGCCAGACCGTCCGGTCGGGGATCGAGTTCATCGGCAGCCCCGCGGAGACGTATTTGAAGTCGATTTCGACACTCGTCGGCTGTGAACTCGTCACCGTCAGCAACAGTCCGGCACCCGAGTTCTGGCGGCAGAAGCTGAGCGTGATCGAGGCATTGCCGCACCAGGCCGAGTTCTTCCGGCACCTGGACGTGTTCGTCGCCGCCGTCCGCGATTGGGTCGCTCCGTCTGCGCCGTAGTAGATGGCGCAGGCCGCCCAGGTGCGGGCGGTCGATGTCACGCGAGTGCGTCCGCGCGTGATGGGTGCGCTGACGGCGGAGCGTCTCGGTCAACTCGATGAGGCACTGGAATTTCACCTGGACTCGTAGCCGCGCTATTCGGGCTACCCGTCCGTGTGATCGCAGGTCGCCGGTGGTGCTCGGCTCCTAAGGTCCGCTCGTGCCTGAGCGCTTCGGCGCGGCCAGAGGCTGCATCCACTCTTGATGCCACCCGGGCCCGTCGAGCAAGATGGGATCAAGACGCCGGAGTTTCGATTGTTTGTACGGAAGCGCTACATCGTCGCGAGACGACGTGATCGACGGCTTTCATGGCGGCTGAAGCGGAGGTGGAGAGGCCATGACTCGTTTGCCCCGGACCATCGCGATGGTCGCGTGCGCTCGCACGAAGCGCGCGCAATCGACCATCGCTCGGGACCTCTACGTGTCGGACCTGTTCTCCAAGGCTCGGGCCTACGCCGAGGCGAACTCGGCGGACTGGTACATCCTGTCTGCGAAACACGGGGCGATCCATCCGCAGACCGTCATCGAACCGTACGACATGACCCTCAATACGATGGGTGCCGCCGAGCGCGAAGCCTGGGCGGCTCGCGTCCTGGCGCAGCTTGATGACGTCATCCAGTCCGGCGATACGGCTCTGTTCTTGGCTGGCCAGCGCTACCGAGAAGGTCTGATCCCCGACTTGAAGGCACGCGGCGTTCAGGTCGAGGTGCCGATGGAGGGCCTACCGATCGGCGCCCAACTGCAGTGGCTGGCAAGACGTCAGGGGTGCTCGAAGTCGCCATCCGCAGCCACAGCGATCGACGCGTTCTACCAGTCGGTCGACAGGATGGTGGCCCGTACGGGGATCATGACGCTGGCGGAGGCGGTCGAACGGAAGGACGTTCCAGAGCGGGGCGTCTACTTCTTCCTCGATCCGCGCGAGCCGAGGGGTCTGGGCTCCAGCGGCCTGCGGGTCGTGCGGGTGGGAACACACGGCCTGATCGAGGGAACCAGATCGACGATGCCGGGTCGCCTGCGGCAACATCGCGGCCAGCCTGGGCGAGGCGGCAACCATAGGAACTCGATCTTTAGGTTGCACGTCGGAGCGGCCATTCTCGCGGGCACGGGCGTTCGCGTCCCGACGTGGGGTGTCAAGCTCAAACCGGGTGAGGCACCTGCTCCGGAAGAGGCCGACCTCGAGCGTCGGGTCTCGCGCTACCTCGCCGACCTCCTCGTCGTCACGCTGCCGATCCTCGATGCGCACGGTCCTAGTGTAGCGTTTCGTAAGTAACTGGCGTTTGGGGTAGGGTGGTGCATGCGTCCTCCCGTGCCACCCCTGCCGCTCGCCGATGGTCAACGCAAGGTGCTGCGAACGCTCTCGAGGTCGTCCCTCGCTGCGCACCGGGAGGTGGTGGCGGCACGAGCGCTGCTGCTGGCCGCCGAGGGGGCGGCGAACACCGCCATCGGCGCTCAGGTGGGGGTGTCCCCCACGACGGTGGCGTCGTGGCGCGAACGCTTCGCGGAGGAGGGCCTCTCTGGCTTGGGGCGGGTCCGTCCCGGCCGCGGTCGCAAGCCGACCATCACGGACGAGAAGGTGGCCGAGATCGTGCGCGCCACGCTCTCGGACACGCCGCCGGGCGAGACGCACTGGTCGTGCCGCAGCATGGCCAAGGCGCAGGGCGTGAGCGCGGCGAGCGTGCAGCGCATCTGGTCGGAGCTCGGCCTCAAACCGCACCAGGTCACGACGTTCAAGCTCTCGAACGACCCGAAGTTCGAGGAGAAGCTCACCGACGTGGTCGGGCTCTACCTCAATCCGCCCGAGAAAGCTGTGGTGCTGTGCGTCGACGAGAAGTCACAGATCCAAGCGCTCGACCGCACGCAGCCGTCACTGCCGCTGAAGAAGGGCCGTGCCGGCACCATGACGCACGACTACAAGCGCAACGGCACCACCACCTTGTTCGCCGCGCTCGACGTCGCCACCGGCGAGGTCATCGGCCAGTGCCTGCCGCGCCACCGCCATGACGAGTTCCTCAAGTTCCTGCGCACCATCGACCGGCAGGTGCCCAAGCGGCTCGCCATCCACATGATCCTTGACAACTACGGCACCCACACGCACCCCAACGTCAACGCTTGGCTGCAGAAG
>JACDHQ010000065.1 GCA_013820975.1 Gemmatimonadaceae bacterium | reverse complement strand
GTCGTTGAGCATCTTCTCGAAGTGCGGCACCTGCCACGCGGCGTCCACGGCATACCGGGCGAACCCGCCGCCGACCTGGTCGTGGATGCCCCCGCGTGCCATCTGCGCGAACGAGTGCTCCGCGATCTCGCGGGCGGTGTCATCGCCGGTGCGCCACCACCAGCGCAGGCAGAAGTCGAGCGCCATCGTCGCGGGAAACTTCGGCGCGTCACCGAACCCGCCGTGCTGCGCATCGTGATGGCGCACGATCGTGCTCATGGCCCGGTCCAACAGCGACGCCGTCATCGGCCCGGGGCTGCGCGCCGCCTCCTGGCCGGCGGCGAACAGCGCGCGCATGGACGCGACGGTGCGGCCCACGTCGTCGGGGCGCGACGCCCACGCCTCGGCGACCGACTCGAGCACGCGCCGGAACGAGGGCATCCCCGGGCGGTCCTCCGGCGGGAAGTAGGTGCCGGCATAGAAGGGCACTCCCTCCGGCGTCAGGAACACCGTCATCGGCCAGCCGCCATGGCCGCGCATCGCCTGCACCGCCTGCATGTAGATGCCGTCCACGTCCGGGCGCTCTTCCCGGTCCACCTTCACGTTCACGAAATGCGCGTTCATCACCGCTGCCGTCGTCTCGTCCTCGAACGACTCGTGCGCCATGACGTGGCACCAGTGGCATGCCGCGTAGCCGACGCTCAGCAGGATCGGGCGCCCCTCGTCCCGCGCGCGCTGCAGCGCCTCCTCCCCCCATGGGTACCACTCCACGGGGTTCGCCGCATGCTGGAGGAGGTAGGGGCTGGATTCGCTGGCGAGTCGATTCATGGCGGGCGTGATGGCAATGCGGGCGGCCGGCGCCGGACTCCGGCTGTGGTGGCGGGCTGCGAAGCAGGCAGGCTGTGGGCTATCTTCCCTGCCGCAAGGGTCGCTCCATCCCACCCCAGTTCGTCGCCCCGTGGCCAAGCACAGATCCGCCGCGCCTGTCGCGCGCACCCCCCGCTTCCAGCACGTCCCGTGGCTCGCCGTGCTCACTGGGCTGCTGCTCGTTCTCGGCGCGGCCTTCTCGACACTGCCGGTGCGTGATGTCGTGTCGCGGCAGCCCGTGCGCGAGGTCAGCCTCGACTTCTCGCCGGCCTACCTGCTGCTGTCGCCACTCTGGGACGTGCTCGATCACCTCACCCTGCTCACAGTCCCGCAGCACATCGCGCTGCTCGTGTCGCTCCTGTTCACCCTCGCTGCGTGGCGCGGCTTCCGTGCATGGTCGCGGCGGAAGGCGGGCGTGCCGCCGGCCTCGCCCGGGCGTGCGGTCACCCGCGAGCTGCTCGCTGTTGCGGCCTTCCTTGCGGCATTCGTCGCCGTCTACGGATACGGGGCCATCGGCCCGCGCCCGATGGCCGAGCTGCAGCGCCGCGAACAGGCGGTGCTCGCGGTGGACGTGCATGCACATACCCGCCACTCACACGACGGCCGCCCTGGCTGGACCGCGGAGGACGTGCGCCAGTGGCATGCGGCATCGGGCTTCGACGCCGTGTACATCGCCGATCACCGCACCTTCGAGGGCGTCATCGAGGCGCAGGGGAACAACCCGGCGCGGGCCGGCGAGCGTACGATCATCCTCAGCGCGCTGGAAGCCGTCTACCGTGGCGAGCACGTCAACGTGCTCAGCGCGGGGCGGAAGTATTCGGGAATCGCGACCGACGACCTGCGCGATCTCGACACCACCGCCGTGGCGCTCGCGAGCCTGATTCCCGGCGCCGAGCCGGTGCTCGTGCAGACCTTCCCCGGCGACTTTCACGAGATCACGCCGGCCTCCGGTCCCGGCACGCCCGGCATTCGCGCGATCGAGATCATCGACGGCGCGCCGCGCGGGCTCCGGCAGACCCGGGCGAACCGCACCCGGATCATCCGGCTCTCCGATTCGCTCGACATCACCCTCGTCGCCGGCTCCAACAACCACGGATGGGGGCGGACCGCGCCGGGGTGGACGCTCTTCCGTCTCGAGGGATGGCAGGACATGTCGGCCGCCGAGCTGGCGGACAACCTCGAGCGGCAGATCCGCGACGGCGGCCGGCGCGCGACACGCGTCGTGGAGCGCGTCGGCACGGAGACCGAGGGACGTACGCTGGCGCTGACGCTGCCGGCGCTCGCGTGGCGCATCACCTCCACGCTCACCTTCCCGCAACGGGTCTCGTGGTTCGTGTGGACCGCCGCGGTGACTGCCGTCGTGGTGGTGCGGCGCCGCAGTGTTGCAGCCACCCGGCGCTGATGGAGGGTTCGACGATGGCAGGGCCGGGCGACGACATCCGCGCCCGCAACGCGGCTTTCGCGGTCGTCGCGGTCGCCACCGTCGTCCGGCTCGTGTTCGCCTCGGCGCTGCCGCTCTATCCCGACGAGGCCTACTACTGGGAGTGGTCGCGCCGGCTGGCACCAGGCTACTTCGATCATCCGCCCGGGATCGCGTACATCATCGGACTCGGCACCAGCCTCTTCCCGGCACTCGGGCTGGCGGTGACGCCATTCGCCGTTCGCGTCTTCGCCGTGCTCTGCGGGCTCGTGGCATCACTTGCGGTGGTCGGCATCGCGCGGAGGCTCGGCGGCGACCGGGCGGGCGTGTACGCGGCGCTCATCATCTGCACGATGCCGCTGGCCGCGACCGGGCTCGTGCTGGCGACGCCAGATGCACCACTGATGGGGGCGACCGGGGCCGGCATGTATGCGGTCGTGCGTGCGGTCCAGTCACCACTGCGGTCGCGCGCCTCACTCGGCTGGTGGTGCGCCGCGGGACTCGCGCTCGGCGCCGCCTTCACCAGCAAGTACACGTCCATCCTCCTGCCGGTCGGCGTCGTCGGCGCCATCGTCGGGGCGGGCGAGCTTCGCTCGCGCCTCCGGGAGCCGGGCCCGTACGTGGCGTGCGCCGTGGCGACGCTCGTCTTCGCGCCGGTCCTCGTGTGGAACGCCGCGCACGAGTGGCGATCCTTCACCTTCCAGATCGAGCACGGGCTCGGCGCGCACCGCGGGTCACCACTCGCTCGCGAAGGTGAGCTCGTCGGCGGGCAGGCCGGCCTCGCGACGCCGATCCTGTTTGTGCTCATGGCCGCCGCCGCGTGGCAGGCCATCCGCCGGCGCGTGCCCGCGACGTTCGCGCTGCTCGGCATCGTCGCGGCGGTGATGTGGGGCTTCTTCGTCCTCAGCGCGTGGCGCAAGCCGGTGGAAGCCAACTGGCCAGCGCCGGCGTACGTGCCAGCTGCCGCGCTCCTTGCAGCGACGGCCGCCACGATGTGGCGCGCGCGTGGCCGCCGGTGGACGCGCTGGGGGATCGGACTTGCGCTCGGACTCACCACCGTCGTTTACGCACATGCGCTCTTCAACGTGCTCCCGCTCGTGCCGCGGCGCGACCCCATCGCGCGCGCGTTCGGCTTCGACGCGATGGCCGCCGGGATGGATGCCGCCAGGGCGGCACGCCGCGCGTCGGCCACCGCTGCCGGCGCGACGGGCACTGTGTGGCTCGGTGTCGACCGGTATCAGGACGCCGCGGAGGCCGCATTCAACCTCCCCGATCGTCCTGAAGTGTTCTCCGTGAACCTGGGTGGCCGCCCGAACCAGTACGACTTCTGGCCGGGGTTTCCCGATCGCGCCCGCCCCGGCGACGATCTGGTCCTGGCAGTCGACGATCCCGAGGGCGAGGTGCACGCAGCGGTGCGGCGCCTGTCACCGCACTTCGCCCGTGTCGTGCGCGGCGGGCGGGTGGAGCTCAAGCGCGATGAGGGTGACCCGCCGATCAGCGTCCGGCGCATCTGGACGCTCGAGGGGTGGAACGGCACCTGGCCCGCCCGCCCGCAGCCGTGAACGCCATCGCCGTCTCGGGCACGGTCAGTCCTCGAACATCGCCCGTCCGTTCGTGAGTTCCATCAGGGCCTCGCGCAACGCCGCCTGTCGCGGCGCGGGGACCTGCAGCACGTCGCGGACTGCGTCGGTGTAGTCCTGCTCGAGTGCACTCGCCTCGAACGCAGGCGAGCGCTGTCTCGCGCCCCTCATCGCGGTTACGTTGGCGGCAGCTCGCGCCTCACAGTCCACGTTGATGACATTCAGCACATGACGACTCCAGTCCTTGCCGCCACCCGATTCGCTGGCGTGGCCGCCTTGCTCACACTCGCCGCCTGCCGGCCGGCGCAGCCGCCCGTGCGGACGATCCCGGTGCCCGACCCCTCCGATACTGCGCCGAGCATGATCATCGACCGGCCGCGCCATTCGGTCATCCCGGCGCCCCTGTCGCTGCGCCCCGGCACCGGCGATCCGTTCGTGGTCGATTCGCTCACCCCGGTGGTCGTGCGGCTCGTCGGCGGCACTCCCCCCGTCGGATCGCGCGCGGAAGTCGAGCGCATCGCCTCGTGGGTTCGCGCGATGCTCGGCGGCAGTGCCCGCCCCGCGGTGCGCATCGCCGGAGCCACCGACCCGGTGCCGATTCGTTCCATCGTGCTCGAGCTCGATCCAACGCGTCCCGCCTCAGCCGACGGCGCGTACGAGCTTGCGGTGTCTGCCGATGGGATCACGATCGCCGCCACGCAGCCGGCGGGCCTCTTCTACGGCATGCAGACGCTCCGGCAGCTCTTCCCAGTCGCGGTCGAGCATCCGGCCGCATACCGCCGCTCGCTGCGCGTATCGCCGGTCCGCGTCGTGGATGCACCGCGCTACGGCTGGCGCGGCGGCATGCTCGATGTATCGCGGCACTTCCTCGCTGTCGAGGACGTGAAGCGATTCATCGACCACTATGCGTTCTACAAGATCAATCGCCTCCACCTGCACCTCAGCGACGACCAGGGGTGGCGTGTCGAGATCGCCTCATGGCCGAACCTGAGCCGCCACGGGGGCAGCACCGAAGTGGGCGGTGGGCCGGGAGGCTTCTACACGCAGGACGAACTGCGTGAGCTCGTCGCCTACGCGCGAGAACGGTACATGGAGATCGTGCCAGAGTTCGACGTGCCGGGGCACACGAATGCCGCGCTCGCATCTTACCCCGAGCTGAACTGCGACGGTGTCGCACCGCCGCTGTACACGGGGATCCGGGTCGGATTCAGTGCCCTCTGCGTGACGAGCGACGCCACCTACCGCTTCCTCGATGACGTCGTCCGGGAGATCGGTACCATCACCGGGCCATGGTTCCACATCGGCGGCGACGAGGTCGAGCGCCTCACGCATTCGCAGTACCTGCAGTTCATCGCGCGGATGCAGGAGATCGTGCGACGCCATGGCAAGACGATGATCGGATGGGGAGAGATCGCCCCGGCGGCCCTGCACCCTTCCACGATCGTGCAGCACTGGAAGCGCGACTCGAGCTTCGTGCACGCCGCCCGGGGCGGCCAGGTCATCCTCTCGCCGTCGCCCCGTACCTACCTGGACATGAAGTACGACAGTTCGACAGTGCTCGGCCTGCAGTGGGCCGCTCGCATCGACGTTCGCGATGCCTACGACTGGGATCCGGCAACGTATCTCGACAACGTGCCTGCCGCGGCCATCCTCGGTATCGAGGCCCCGCTCTGGTCCGAGACCCTCGAGAAGGTGCAGGACTTCGAGTTCATGGTATTCCCCAGGATGGCCGCGATCGCGGAGATCGGGTGGACCCCCCAGGGGGAACGGTCGTGGGACGACTTCAGGTTGCGCCTCGCCGCGCACGGGCCGCGCCTCGCCGCGCTGGGGGTCAATTTCTACCGCTCCCCCCAGATCCCATGGGCGAAGTAACGGGCCCAAGGGGGTCTGGCGGCCGCGGCACTTGACGGAACGGCCCGCGGGCGCGATTTCAGGAGTCCAATGACCTCCTCCACCCCGCGGTTTCATCCTCCCCAGCAGTCACGCAGCCAGGAGACGCTCGGCCGCATTCTCGACGCGGCCGAGCGCGTGCTCGAGGAGAAGAGCTTCGGCGATGCCACGCTGGCCGAGATCATGGAACGCGCCGGCGTCACTGTCGGTGCATTCTACCGGCGCTTTCCCGACAAGGACGCGCTGCTCCATCATCTCGACGACCGGTTCTTCACGGAGCTCCGCGGCCACGCCGACGAGCTGCTCGATCCCGGGCGGTGGGAGCGCGCGTCGTTCGCGCAGGTCATCCCCCAGCTCGCCCGCATTGCGGTCCCGCTGTTCCGGATGCGCCGCGGCCTGCTGCGCACGATCTTCATCCGCGCGCGCACCGACGCGAAGATCCAGGCGACGGCACGCGAGCTCAACGGCCTCTTCCTCGCCAAGCTGCGGGTGCTCGCCGACACCCGGCTTGCCGAGATCGTACACCCCGTGCCGCACGCGGCAGTGGATCTCGGCTTCAGGATCCTGGTCGGTGCGTTGCGGGAAACAGTCGTCTTCGGGGAGGTCTGGCCCGACGCACCGGCGATGACCGATGAGCAGCTCGCCCACGAGCTCGCCCGGAGCTACCTCGCCTACCTCGGGGTCGCGTCGCCGTTGCATATTCCACGGCATGACACCAACCAAGCCGACTGAGACGAACGCCCAGGGCCTCGACGCGTACCTCGACGCCAACGCCTCCCGCAACCAGGACGAGCTGTTCGACTTTCTGCGGATCCCGAGTGTCAGCGCGAGATCCGAGCACAATGCGGACACGGCGCGAGCGGCGGAGTGGCTCGCCGAGTCGCTGCGGACCGCCGGCATGGAAGCGAAGGTCCATCGGACCGAGGGCCACCCGATCGTCGTCGCGGAGTGGCGCGGAGCAGGGAAGGGTGCCCCGACGGTGCTCGTGTACGGGCACTACGACGTCCAGCCTGCCGAGCCGCTGGAGCTGTGGGAGTCACCGGCCTTCGAGCCGACGATCCGCGATGGGCGGATCTATGCACGCGGCAGCGTGGACGACAAGGGACAGCTGTACCTCCACGTGAAGGCGATCCAGGCGCACCTTGCGACTCGCGGGACGCTGCCGTGCAACGTCGTCGTCGTCGCCGAGGGGGAGGAGGAGGTCGGCAGTGAGCACCTGCCCGGATTCGTCGAGGAGCACAAGGGCCTGCTCGCGGCCGACGTCGTCGTGATTTCCGACTCCGCGATGTTTGCCCCCGGTAGCCCGTCGATTCTCTCGTCGCTGCGCGGGCTGGCGTACTTCGAGATCAACGTCACCGGGCCTGCCGTGGACCTCCACTCGGGAAGCTACGGTGGCGCCGTCGTCAATCCGGCGATGGCTCTCGCACGCATCCTGGCAACACTCCACGACGCCGACGGCCGCGTCACGATTCCCGGCTTCTACGATCGCGTGCGCGAATGGACGTCGGTCGAGCGTGATGCGGTGAAGCGCCTGCCCTTCGAGGAAGCGCACTTCCGCGAGGAGACCGGTGCGACTGCGCTCGGCGGAGAGAAGGGGTACACCGTCCTCGAGCGGCTCTGGGCTCGCCCGACCTGCGAGGTGAACGGCCTGCTCAGCGGCTATACCGGCGAGGGCGCCAAGACGGTGCTGCCGTCGAAGGCGATGGCGAAGGTGAGTTGCCGGCTGGTGCCGGACCAGGAGCCGGCCGAAATCGAGCGGCTGATGAAGGCCCATGTGGAGCGGGTGGCCCCGGCCGGTGTGGTCGTGGACGTGAAGCACCTCCACGGCGGGCGTCCATGGCGCAACGAGCCCAGCGGCCGCTTTGTGGATGCGGCACGGCGCGCACTCGCTCGGGCCTACGACAAGGAGGCGGTCATCGTGGGCGAGGGCGGCTCGATCCCGATCGTCGGCGACTTCGAGCGCATCCTCGGCGCCCCCGTCCTCCTGATCGGCTTCGGCCTGCCGGGCGAGAATGCCCATGCCCCGAACGAGTGGATGAGCGTCGAGAACTTCCACAAGGGGACGCAGGCGATCACTGCTTTTTATGAGGAGATCGCTAGAAGCGCCACTCCCTGATGAGCAGCGCACCGAGCGCCCCGACACCGGACACCGGCGTTCCGCGCTCGAGCTCCGAGAGCGTCGGGTCGCGCAGCAGGAAGCGCGGGCGGTATGACGCCTCGACTCGGAATCCCTTCGGAGTACGGTGCTCGATGCGCAGTCCCGGCGGCGCAGCGCGACGCCGTGCCGGCAGCACGAACTCCGCCGACACGAACGTCGCCGGGTTGATGTACTTGCCCGCCTCGAACTCCGTGCCGAGGATGAAGTCGGCGACCGAGTTGCTGCGCCCCTGGAAGAACGGCACGTCGGCAGGCCGGATGTTGAACACGTCCACGCCGATCGCGCTGCCCAGCTCCGCCTCCGCCTCTTCCACCGCGATGCCGAGCGCCACGGCGAACAGTCGCGTCGCCGCCAGGCCGCTGATCAAGGGGTTGCCGCCGCTGCTGGCGCTCAGGGCCGAACCGGCGATCGCCACGAGCGAGGAGCTCTCGGTGCCGAAGGCGAGGAGGCTCAGCAGCTC